>NZ_MAIS01000254.1:0-1089 GCF_001680695.1 Paenibacillus sp. KS1
CTGTCGGAGTACTACAAACGAACCGATTGGCAGGGATTAAAGTGAGACGTTTCGCTCCAAAAGCATACATTGCTTTTCTCAGCGCTGTCATTATCGGGGAAGCTATGATGTCTTCGTTGTTTGGTAATAATGGCGGAATACTCCATGGTAAGAGTACCAAGCTGGTACTCTTTTCATTTTTAAATGTTTCCCATTAATTCCTTTTAATAGGATCCATTCGACTCATTGTATACTAATAGTAAAGAAAGGGCGCCCCATTTTAAGAACTAAAGTGAGGTGACAGACTATTGTATACGGTGATGATCTACTAAGTAAAATCAATGGACTCAAGCAAAAACTATCCTGCCTCGTAAACAAAAAGGGACGAAATCTTAGCGATCACGAAGTAGTCCAGATTAGCCAACAACTAGATATTTATATACTGGAGCTTCAAAAGGAACACATAAAAGGATCTAGATAGTGGCAGGGTTTAGATTCTATTTTTTCCAACCAATCCGCATTCTTCGCTAAAAAAAGTTAGCAGCAACTTACCGCAGACGGAAGCACAATATTTTAAAATTCGTCATTTCCGGCATCATTTCATTTGATGCCTTACATCATCGTAACTACTCCACGTAGAATAGTGTTCCATTGATTTGATTTTCAAGAGAAGAATCCTGGTTATAGAAATTGCACGACTTCCAATAACATGACCATAAAAAAATGGGCTCAGCCTACAAGTGGTCCTCTACTTGTAGGACAGCCCATTCTGTTTCTTCCTGCATCATATGTTCAATTGTTACGTATCTGAACTGGAAAGAGTGCCAACTAGAGATCCCTGCAAAAGTCCACTTTCTTCATAAAAAACTTAGTCATCAGAGAAAACGAGCCTCTAGAATCGCTTCTAAGGCTCGTTTCGTGTTTAAGGAGACATATTTGTCTCCCCTAAATCATCAGTTTTTCTAAACATACGACTTTTGCAGCAGTCTCCAACTAGGCACTCTTTTTATTGTTTATTCCAAACCACGCATCCGCGTAGGATGCGACACGAGACGCTAGATTTGCGATGACAGATACGTCAGATTTCAATCCACGCATCCGCGTAGGATG
>NZ_MAIS01000075.1:0-31333 GCF_001680695.1 Paenibacillus sp. KS1
TGGCAGACGCGCTAGATTCAGGTTCTAGTGGTAGCAATATCGTGGAGGTTCGAGTCCTCTCGACCGCACCATACTTTCATCAGTGAATCCTCATGCTTATGAGGTTTTTTTATTTTATATCCTTGCAAATGGAAGCACCCAGTCGTCGAGTTTCTCGACAGACTAGGTGCTTTTTGTTCCTCATTTTCCAAGATAAAAATCTGGAGGTTTGAGTCTTGAATTAGGGACTGACCCCATAACGTGAGACAAATCAAAACACCTTCAAGAGAATGTTCTTATATCGTAAGATATGAAGACAACCTTGGAGGTGTTTTTGCGTTGGCAACTAGAGTGAGCTACCCGGTGGAAGTAAAATTGAAAGCAATCGAAATGAGATTAGCTGGTATTCCTGTGAAAGAAGTAATGAACGAGCTAAGCATCAAAAATGTAACCCAGTTAAAAGTCTGGATGAAATGGGATCGGGAAGGTGAACTCCATCGCCTGGAGCAGCCAGTAGGTAAGCAATACAGCTACGGCAAAGGCCCAGAATATCTATCAGAGCTTGAAAAAGTGAAAGCAGAGAATCGTTTTCTTAAGCAGCAGTTAGAGGTTCTAAAAAAGTACAAGGAGTTGGAAAGGAGGTGTCACCTGAAGTAGTCATCGCTTGGATGGAAGCCATTCGAGGAGAAATAAGTATTACTCAAGCCTGTGCATGGTTAGGGATTCCTCGATCTAATTATTATCGTTGGAAATCATCTTGCAGAGTTGGGCGTGAAGATAATATCGTAGGGAAAATTCTAGAGCTCTGTACGGAACATAAATTCCGTTATGGGTACCGAAAGATCACATCACTGCTTCGAGTAGAGCAGCAGATTACGTTCTATCTCGAAAAAATTACCTGTACAACGACCGCCATCGTTGAGCAGATCGTTCGAGATTACATTAACTACTATAAATTAATTCGCATTCAAACGAAACTAAATAACCAGTCGCAGGTTAATTTCCGACGACTGGCTGCTTAAACTTGTAAGGTGTTTTGATCCCTGTCTCACAAACGGGGGTCAGTCCCCTTATGCTATTCGCGGTTTTTTAGTACTTCGGCCAATGAGACTTTTTTCAAATGCTGTCCGAGCAAGAAATTAGCTGCGAAGTAAGAGCAAAAAATAATGGCTAGCACAGCAGCATACTGCGGATATTCAAAGGTGGTATTGAATCCCATTGGCACGTGAGACACCATATAAGGAAAGAGTTTATCGATCACGATTTTACAGACTGGCGTTGCAATTATTGCTGTAAGCAGTACGATATAAAAATTGGAGCCCAGGTACAACTTATTCACTTCTTTTTCAGTATATCCAAAGGTTTTCATTAAAGAGATGCTGAAGGCTGACTTATCAATCGTCATTTTCAGCAGCAGGAACATCACAATGACAAACAGGATTATGCCGATGACGACTACGAGCGCGATCATGCCAAGCATCCGATCAATAAAAATGTCTCCGCTACGCTGAATATCGTTTATGGTCGTTACTGATTCGAGTCTACCTTTATCAATAGGGAGCTCCTTGGATGACAGTACAGTATTGTAATATGTCTCATTCTGTCCAAATCGTTCTCGCATGCGGTCAATATTCATAAATAGGTATAATCCATTACCGTATTGCACGATATCTTTGATTTTGAAGGTGTAGGTTTTATTTTCCGTATGATTCGATAGTGTGACGGTATCTCCCTTGCTCCAGCCGAACTTGATTGCAGCTGAGCTCGAAGCGTAAATTTCGTCAGTTGCAGCATCCTTATTCACCTTGAAAGGATAATAGGGAGAATTGTCCTTGATTCCTTGTATCGCTAGCTTTAATTCCCCATTGCTATATTTGGACTTGGCATACAGGGAAGTCGTAAGGGCTTCTTCACCGCCCGGTGGCACCTCTGCTGTTGGATATTTCATGAAGTACATGGTATTGAACTTTACTTCCTTCGTTATATCACTAGAAAGATGGGAGATGCTGGTGTACACCAACAGACCGAATACCATAATTAAAATGGCAAGGGACAGGCCAACGAAAAGAGAAATATTGATGCGTGCCTCTCGAATAACCTGACGGAGTCTGAAACGATTCAAAAATGCCATTTTTCCAAGGTCTATATGGCTAATTTTCGATGCCTTTTTCTCTTTACGTAGCAGCGAAAGAGGGTTTTGAGATAGCTTTTTGTTAATGACGAACAGATTTACGATGATACTGATGATGATAGGAATCATAATGCCATAGCCCACAATATACGGAGAAATGACAATCTGCAAATCGGGATAAGAATACTTCTGGATACTATCGGCGCTTAACACTTTCGCTAGGCTTAACCCGCAAGCTGTTCCTGCGATCCCTCCAGCTGCAATGATAATAACCGGGAGAATGAGGAAGTGGCGCAAGACATCCTTCTTTTGGTAACCCAGCGCATACAATGCGCCAATAACCGTGCTTTCACTATCAATATTGTGAACGACAAACACGGAGATGATATAAGATATTAAAATCGAATATATGATGCCGAAGACCATAGCAGACTTTTTACTCGTTTGCGCATCATTAATGCTTCCTTTAATTCGTGGATTATCTTCTGCTTGAATGAACGATGTCAGGTTGTGAAGCTGGAGAGAGTCGTCATCCTTGACAAGCTTCTTCGTTGTGGCATTTGATTGATTGGAACTCCCGGATGCCTGGCCGTTAGTCGGAGCGAATACACGTAAGCTGTCCGGTGACTCTATTTTTGCAAGATGAATGAGTTCAAGAATATATGGATTCGTTACACTAGCCGCATCAAAATCCATTTTTGTTAAATATTCTTTCAAGTTTTGTGCATGGAATTCCTTTGTCAATTGGTAGCTGTAGGAAAGTTCTTCGCTTGAGCTGGCAAGATTACTTGTCTTTAACGAATCATATGCAGCATCGGATACAAATGCAATGCTAAAGCTGGAGGGGTCTGGATTAACATCCGCGATACTGGCCGTCACACTGTCATAGTCAGGAACGGAGCCAATTCCGGTAATGGTATAAGAACCATCAGCAAACGTAATGGCGTTGCCAACAGCGTATCCGTGCAGCTTCGCATAGTGCTTGTCAAGAACAATTTCATTTTTCGCAGTGGCTTGTTTTCCTTGATCCAGCTCAATTAAATTCATCTGCTGCCGATTCTTGAATACGCGTAAAACGGATTGATCCGCTAACGTAAAGGTGAGGTAGGAGCTGTCTTCAATACGTACGCCTTTCGCTTCAAGCTCTTGTTCATTTGCCTTAGTAAGGGGAAGCAGCAAGGAGAAATTCCCGTCTTCCACCTTGGTCTTTGTTGCATGCTGCTGAACAGTCTCCGTTATAGAGTCCGTTGAAGCTGATAGACCAATAATTAGAGTTAATCCCATGAACATTAAGAAGAAGAGCGCAGCATATCGCAATAGATTTGATTTTAAATCTCTTATAATTCGTCTATTGAGTATCATTTAGTTGTTCTCCTATCACCATTCCAATTCATTTGCAGCAATCCGTGTTGCATTGTCATACTCATTCCAAATTTGACCGTCCTTCATCTGGATCACCTTATGGACCATATCCTTAATTGCTGTATTGTGAGTCACGATGAGCATAGTTGTCCCATACTTTCTGTTGATCTCCTCAAGCAGCATCAGCATTTCTTTGGATGTGCTGTAATCCAAGGCTCCTGTAGGTTCATCGCAAAGCAACAGCTTCGGATTTTTGACGAGCGCTCTACCAATGGCGCAGCGTTGCTGCTGCCCGCCGGAGAGCTGGGAAGGGAACTTTTTGCTATGTTCCGTCAATCCTAATGTTTCAATGATCTCATCCACATTAAGAGGGTGTTTTGTCAAGTACTCACATACTTGAATGTTTTCTTTAACTGTTAAATTAGGTACTAAATTGTAAAACTGAAATATAAACCCTAATTTAATTCTTCGATAGGAAGCGAGCTCCTTGCTTTTTAAGTTCACAATATTTTGTCCGTCTACAACAATGTTTCCATTATCAACTTTGTCGAGCCCTCCGATTACATTTAAAAAAGTAGACTTGCCGGAGCCGCTCGGCCCTAATATCACGCACATTTTTCCTTCCTCGATTTTCGTGCTTACTCCTTTTAGAACCTGAACATAACTGCTGTCTTTGCCATAGCTCTTTGTAATGTTGTCTACTGATAAATACACCTTTTAACCTCCCCAAAACGGAATAAAGTGTTATTAACTCATGTATTAAAATGGACAAGAATACGACCGGACAAAAGTTGGTCTAATACAACTTTTGTGGCAGGGGATGCCGAAGTACGATTTATTGCATATTCAATTGGTATTATATTGACCAGAAATTGGATTGTCAACTGGGTGTTATTCGTGCTAAATCTCCATAATCTAACGAAATCTATGATAAATTTATCGGAAATTAGTAAATATTGACTACTCATGCGGGCTGTGATATATATTTATTCAATCGCTGGTATTATAAGGGATTTAATCAATACAAATGTTTACAAACATAATTAATGAACTGGAATGGCGGTGAAATGAATGATCAATCAAAACGGGACAGCTATCATATTTGATGGGTTGAGTGAACGGAGATTTGAGCTTAGCAGATACTTGAATTCAATCCCGAACAGGCGGGTTACGATTGTCGAGGCACTAAGCGAGAAGTATGATGATGATCTTTCTCTTGAGTTAAACCTTAATGAGCAAAGGATTCGAAATGCAGCGATTGAAGCAGAGGCTTTACAATCTTGTACAGTTAAGCTGCGCAAGGATTATGAAGGATTGCACGAAATGCTGGATAAGGTCTGTTTGAGCTGCGCGGCCTCCTTTTTTAGCGATAAGCTGGATTCGTTTTCTAAAAAAACAATTACTGTTCATGAGTTAATGGCGGCTTTTGCAATTAAAGAGGAGTTTAGTTCTTTCGTACTACGTCTTCTTATGATTTTAGAGGAACATGCGTATATCACAAATGAAGATGGAATCATCACGGTTACGAAATCCCTTCATGATATTCCTGAAATAGATGTAATCCTGCAGCAATTTTCGGACGAGCAGAGAACATTTATGCCGTATGTAGAGCTGCTTCTGCATTGCTCCTCCGAGTATGGCAGAATATTTCAAGGTGATATCCCAGCGAATGAAGTGTTGTACCCTAATGGTGAATTTTCGATGGTCGATGACGTCGACAAACGACTTCCACAGGCATCAAAAAGATCAATCTATGGCGAGATTCTGGCTCGGATCATCAAGGATATGGTGCATACGAAAAAGAAGAAAGTACGGATTCTCGAAATTGGCGCAGGTACTGGCGAGCTGACCTATAAAATCATGAAGCAACTTACAATCTCTGATCATGTTGAATACTATTTCACCGACATTGGACAATCATTCGTCGCAACCGCAAAATTTGAAGCGCAAAAAAGCGGGAATAAAATGATGAAGTTTGCCAAACTGGATATTTCTGTAGATATCGAGAGACAAGGCTTTCATGCGAACAGTTTCGATATCATTATCGGCTATGATGTCCTGCAGGCGACCGAAAGTGTTGAACGTTCCCTGCTGCATGTTAAGAAATTGCTCGTTCCGGGTGGAATCTTGGCGCAAATTCAAAGCTATGGGGATCAGCATGTTGACAATTTGATCTACGGCTTGTCTCCCGGTTGGTGGAACTTCACGAAGGATCCGCTCAGAGGGAGCAGAATCACGATGCTTCCGAGTGAATGGAGAGAAGCGCTGAACAGTACGGGATTTCATTGTATACAGAGCCTACCTGACAACTCTGATTCGTCGGATTGCGTAATTCTCTTATCTCAAAATGCTGAACTAGGATCAAATGAAGAAAAAGGCATATTGTATGATCGTTTGAAAAATGAGCGCTTCATGATATTAAAATCGTTACATGAGCAGTGCAGTATCGAATTTGTTCCATCCTTTGCAGAAGAAGATGTACAAGAGTATATGAGACAGGCGAAGCAGCGGGATGGATCTGTTGAAATCTTATTCCAGGACAGACCTCAAGATCATAGCATAGGGGAATATCACTACGGATTGGATGCTGACGAATTAAAATTGATTCAAATTCTAGAAACTGTGGTGGGAGCCAAGCAGATTCGTTTGGAGGATGAACTGCATGATATCGGACTGGATTCCCTATCAGGCTTACTTTTCATTTCGAAATTAAAAGAAGCATTTCTAACGGAAATAACGATAAAGGATTTCTACCGATTCAAATTTGTTGGGGATCTTGCCGAACACATTAAGCATGCCGATCGCAACGATTGTATGGAGCAAAAGGAAGAGGAGCAGCAGATAAACGCAAAGGATATGGATGAATTATTTGATTTTTTATAACCAAAAAGTTGCATTAGGGAAAAATTATTGGGAGGGGAAAAGATGAAAAAGATATTGTATGAAATTGGTGAAATTCCACCAGTCGGGCATGTACCAGAGAAAATGTATGCTTGGACATTGCGCAACGACCGATTAGGCGAGCCGATTGAGGCGTTTCAACAGGAAGTTGTTGATATTCCGCACCTAAAAGACAATGAAATGCTTGTACTCAATATGGCCTGCGGCATTAATTACAACGGAGTGTGGGCATCGCTAGGGCTGCCTAGAAATGTGGTTCATGCCCATCACAAATATGAAGACCCGCAAGATTTCTTGATTTGCGGAAGTGAATCCAGTGGGATTGTGTATGCGGTAGGGGACAAGGTTACCAAATATAAAGTCGGCGATGAGGTTATATGCACGGGCATTCAATATGACGAGCATTGTGAGATGTATATGAAAAGCGAAGATCCGCGTATTAGTCCATCATTCCGAATTTGGGGATATGAAGGTAATTGGGGAGCGTTCTCCCAATTCTCAAAAGTTCAAGAAGCTCAATGCATTGCCAAGCCCAAGGAGCTGTCCTGGGTAGAGGCTGCTTCGGTTACGGCTACAGGCGGTACAGTATACAACATGCTTAAGCATTGGAAAGGCAATGAGATTCAATCTGGCGATATCGTCCTCGTATGGGGAGGATATGGAGGAGTCGGCAGTATTGCGATCCCACTTATTCAAGCGTTTGGCGGCATTCCGATTGCGGTTGTCTCTGATGATGCAAGAGGAGAATATTGCATGGGGCTTGGTGCGAAGGGGTATATCAATCGAAAAAAATATAATCATTGGGGAATCATCAATGAACAATTGCATAACGATGCTGCGCTGTACGGAAAATGGTTGAAGAGTGTCGTTAGAATTAGACGGGAAATTTGGAAGATCGCAGGAGAAAGGAAAGATCCGAAGATTGTAATCGAACATCCAGGTGCAGACACGCTTCCTACCTCCATGTTCTTGTGTGATTTGAAAGGCATGGTTGTCATTTGCGGTGCAACTACGGGATATGTCGGTTCACTGGATTTGCGGTACCTATGGCTGGGGATGAAAAGACTGCAAGGTTCTCATGCAGGGACAATCGAGGACGGAAAGACTTATCTGGATTTGATCGTAAAAGAAAACATTAGTTTCCCTGAGCCTACTACATGCAGCTTCGCAGATATCCCTCTCATCCATCAGAACATGTATACGAACTCGGCTAAAGGCGGCAACACCGTAGCGTTAATCGGGGCGAGTTAATGCGGGGAGCATTCAGAGCAATAATCATCCAGGACAGGTTAGGTAGGGAGATCATAAATTCAAAGCGGGTGGGGGAAAAGGATGATCCAGAAGGAGCGGGGAGTAAGCAGCATAATGGCGAACGAGGATACGGACAATTACTGGCAGGAGTATCTGGCTGGTTATGAATGCTGCGCATCTGTTTCAATCCGTTGTCCTGACAGCATTCCGAGCGAAACTGATGCAGAGTCAGAATACATTCTCGTATTCGATAAAATCATTTACGGACAAATGAAAGATTTTGCGAAAACCAATAGTATGGAGCTTTCTGTCCTTTTTAATGCAATGTGGGGCTTTTTGAGTGAACGGTATCACAACAAAAAAGATATCGTATTTGGCAATCGGTTCATCAATGATAGCACTTCGCACCTCAAGCCCATGACTAAAATTGTTCCGGTGCGTGTAAATTCCACGCAGGATGAAAGTGTAATCCATGTTCTTGAGCAAGTCGCACGGATACACCAGCAGCATATCGATTCCCCAGCATTATCAGATTCGCAGCTTTCTTGGTTGAATGGCGGGCTTATTACGCATTGCCCAGCAGGAGATGTCTGCTTGCAAGATCGTGAATACAGCTATGCGACAGGCTGTGGTATCGAATTGACGGTTTTTTATGATGATGAGTTAACTCTTGCTTTTCGCTATCGGGAGTCAATATATAGCCGCAGCATTATCGAAGGGATGGTCAACCATCTTGAACGAATTGCTGTGCAGATGATTCAAAATCCGCTGCAAAAGCTAAGTCAAATCGAGCTGCTTACAGAGGCAGAGAAGCTGGAATTGGTACGAGAATATCGTGCGGAAGGCGTTGCCCCAAACGAAAGTATAATCGCGATCTTTAGAAAAGCAGTGCGGCAGCATCCCGATCACCCGGCCATCAAGATGGGCAAGAGAGTGGTGACGTACAGTCAGCTTGATAAGCTATCGGATGTAATTGCCGCTGTTCTCCGTACAAGAGGAATTCCGAAGCAGAGCATCATAGCGATAATGGCTGACCGTAAAATAGAAACCATTATCGGCATCATAGGGATTCTAAAGGCAGATTGCGCCTATCTTCCTATAGATCCCGAATGTCCTCGCGAGCGGAAGGAGCATATTCTGCAAGATGCGCAGGTGAACACGATGCTAACTGCAAATACGTCATACGAGAATATCCCTTCAGACATAACGATCATAGATTTGTGTGAACCATATTGCGACATCCAAGATGAAGAGCGTAGAGAGGAGACGGGTTCGTCGGATTCGCTTGCTTATGTCATGTATACGTCGGGTACGACAGGAATGCCGAAGGGTGTCATGATAGAGCATCAAAGCGTAATTCGTCTTGTACGGAACACCAATTTCATTACGTTTTACGAGCAGGATCGAGTTCTGCAAACGAGCTCAATCGTATTTGACGCCTCAACGCTTGAAATATGGGGAGCACTGCTGAATGGCAGCACTCTTCACCTGATTCACAAGCCGGATCTACTAAACATCCAGAAGCTGAAATCGATCATTCAACATGAAAAAATTTCAGTGATGTTTCTTGCTTCAGCACTGTTTCAGCAATTAAGTGAAGCAGATATAACGGTGCTCAAGCCTTTGCGGGTATTGGTCGTAGGCGGAGATGCAATGTCAAGCAAGCAGGCCGAACGAGTCATTCATACCTATCCCGAATTGCAATTGATTAACGGTTACGGACCAACGGAAAACACCACATTTTCAACCACCTTTTTAGTGGACAAGCCATACTGTTCGGACATCCCGATCGGGAAGCCGATCGCGAATTCGTCCGCTTATATTATAGATTGCTTTGGGAACTTGCAGGCATGCGGACTTCCAGGTGAATTATATGTGGGGGGCGCTGGTGTTGCCAAGGGATACTTGAACAAGGATGAACTCACCGATGAGAAATTTGTTGAATTGCCGTCAATTGTTGCAGGTCGATTATACAAAACAGGGGACATTGTGAGATTAGATTCTGATGGCAATATTCGATTCATGGGCAGGCGGGATGGACAGGTCAAGATCCGCGGATTTCGAGTTGAGCTCAGTGAAATCAAGAATAGATTGCTAGCCCATACGCATGTCAACGACGCCTTCATCATGATCAATCAACACCAGTCTAACGATAAATGCTTATGTACTTACTTCACAGCTGACAAGCTGCTTGACAGCAGCGAGGTTCGAGACTATCTCGGGCAATTTTTACCTGACTACATGATTCCAACCTACATTTTCCAACTACATTCATTCCCACTTACGGTAAACGGAAAAATCGACAAAGAAGCACTGCCTGCACCAACTGGTGGGCAGGAGAATATGGTTGAAGCACCTGCGAACCTAGCCGAGCAATCGTTGCTTGAGCTGTGGAAAACCATTCTGCATCGTGACGGGATAGGGGTTAACGACAATTTTTTTCATATCGGTGGGGATTCGCTTAAGGCCATGTCCTTCATTGCAGCGGCAGAGAAAATTGGATTTGCCTATTCGATAAGCGATGTGTATTCGCATCCTTCGATACGGGAGCTGTTGATAAGTGGCAGTACGAGCAATAAAATACCTTCCATTTCAATTAGCGAACCGGTACGGCTTTCTTTCGCACAGGAGGGAATATGGTTCAACAGCAAAATTGAGCCGATTTACAATGTCGTCCTCAGTGTCTCCATACGCAATCCAGTGGACTTTCATCTGCTCAGACAGGCCATACATTGGGTTGTGTCCGATAATCAAGAACTGAGAACGATTATTGTAGAGCAAGACTATGTTCCTTATCAAAAAATCTATGAAGAAGTGATGGTAGATCTTACTTATGAGAAGCATGAGGATAAGTCGGAATCGGAACTAAGGCGATGGTTCGAACATGAAGAAACCTACCGAGTTTATGAGCTGGATCAGGCTCCACTGTTTCATTTCCGATTAGGGGAGAGCATGGAGGGCATCAATATCTTTACGATAGGAACCCACCATGTTCTGGCGGATGCATACACGATCAATATCCTCCTTGCTGAAATTGATGAGAAGTATAACATGCTGCTGACGGGAACCGTTCTCCCTCTGTACCAACCGAAGACGACATGTGCGGATTATGCAGTGTGGCAAAGACAGCAATATGAAAACGAAGCATATGAAGCAGATATTCCATATTGGATACGCTTGTTGAATGAAGACATTGTCAAGATTGAATTCCCGGAACATCCGAGTTCTTCCTATGGCAAATATGAGGGCGGGGGTGCAAGCATTTCGATCCCGCACGATACGATGACCAGATTTGAAGCGCTGTGCAGCGCTAATAACCTATCAAGGTTTGCAGGTTATACGACCATCTTTTATATGTTCTTGAACTATATTTTTGACATTGAAGATATTGCGATTGGAACCGCTTCCGCGGGTAGGGACAGAGGCGAGATTCAACATACGATGGGTAATTTCGCTTATGCTTCCTTGCTGCGGGCGAGAATCTCCAACGAAGATAGTTTTGTAGAAACAGCAGATAAGGTTCGGGCGTCCATTCACGAGGTGAATCGGCACCAGACATTGCCTTATGAAATGTGGCTGAAACAGCTTAATGCGGACAGCTGCTTATATAAGCTGCCATACCGCATCCTGATTGAATATATCAGTAACGATAAAAAAGCCGATACGCTAGGTTTCAGTGTCGCCGATTATTCGAATGAACTTACTCCGGCCGAGTTTACTTTCTTTATTCAATCTGAAGCGGATAGGGATTATCTTCACTTCTATTATCGAAAGAACATGTTCGATGCCGAGGAAATACAAGACTTTGTGTATTTGCTGGAGGATATTTTCACAGAGGCGGTTCTCGATCCGAATAAACCATTCACAAGCTATCAGTTGTAAGGTATCGAATAACAAAGGGGCGTATACGACCATGATTCCAATCCACACATGTAAGACAGACTCGATTACTGATGTGCGATTCGCAGAATTGATAGGTAAATTCGAATGTTTGTTGCAGGATCAGGAGATTGCCCATAAGGTCATTGCCGTCAAAATCGAGGATGTTATTCATTTTATGGCGGCTTGTTATGCTGTGTTTCAGTTACAAGGGATAGTGCTTCCTCTGGACAGCGTGCATACTCCTGCTGCTCCAATCGATTTGCTAATTACGGATGATGCGTGTGATGGCGAACGTTTTGCTATACCGAATGTGGTGATTGCGGATGTACGTGTGATCGCTGGACGGCAAGAGACTTCGGACAGTAGATCAATCGGAGATATTATGCTTTCTGACTATGTGTCCACTACGTTGATTCCGAAGGCGAAGATGAATAATTGGGTTGCCTTCCATCAAGACGTATGGAAGACAGACTGCTCCAATACCCTCTTTTTTTATGAAAACAACAAGGATTTCTTCAGCTTTATCTGGGCATTGCCTGTATGTATGCGCGGGAATCTGTCGATTGCTCATATTGATGCGGATATCGATCTCAAGGATATAACGACCGTAATCATGCCATTAGCAGAAGTAGATAAAATGTTGGGGAAAAGAAATCATCATAATAAAACCTTGATTACGTATGGAAATGAATTGATGGAGTATGCGAGCAGGAAAGAGACGTTCTCAGATCGCTCCATTCAATGGTTAAACTATTATGGCTTTCCGTACGTGACATGGCTGTCCGCCGCGAAACCTTTTATCGTGAACGGGAAAAGAAGTCTGCATCATGAAATTAAGCCGATCAAAAATATCCAAGTTAGCGTTATCAACGAAGCGGGACAGTACCAGCCCTACCATGCGATCGGTTCTCTTGCCGAAACTACCGATGGGAGCACTGTTGCCACACCTTTCCGCGGGGTTATGGAGCCTGATGGAACGATCATATCGATTGGCTGTGCCTGGCCGATTTTGTATAAAAACCGAGCCTATCTGCATACAGCAATCGTAGAAAAAGAATTGACTGCGATTGAATTTATCAAGGACTATTACGTCGATTCGGAGCACATCTACTATGTGGCGAATTCTGATAAATCCGCGTACGAACTGGATGCAATGCTGTGCGCGTCGCTCCCGGGGATATGGTCCGGCTGGGAATATACGGAGGTTCCTTATCTTCCTAGGGATGGGCGAGGTCAAGTGAATACTGCTAAGCTCACAAAGATGAATGGGATTTCTTATTCCAAGCTGAACGCTGTTCGAAGTGAAATTCATGAATTGGGAATTGATAATGCGATACAGTTAGCTTTTCAAAATGCGGAACCATGCTTAGTACTGCCATCCCTGGATCGGGTCATAGACTCCATAGAGACGACTGACGAACAGGGCTCACCTTGTTCGCCAGTCGATGCTTACATCCATGCCGGGGCATTGGATTACAAGAAGCAGCATACTGCGAATTTGACAGAATTGCTTGCAAAGCGAGCGGCAGGAACTCAGCAAATTGTGTATATCGAGCAGGAAGGCAGGCTCGCGCAATCTTATCGGGAGATGTACGAGGAGGCTCGCCGCTTGGCCGGAGGTCTTCGCGCCATGGGTGTTAGAGAGAATGACAAAGTCATTCTTCAGCTTTCGAGCAATAAGGATTATTTAGAGATTTTCTGGGCCTGTATCTGGATTGGCGCCGTTGTTGCGCCGTTAGCCGTCTTGGATGACTATGGCGCGGAAAACGTAAACACTCAAAAATTGAAGGACATTTATGGACTTCTGGGAGATCCGTTCATCGTATCCGCACCGGAATTGGTGGAGCCCATTTCGAGGATGAATGACGGTGCCGGCAGGTCTCCTATGAAAATTATTGACTTTGCATCTATTCCACGCGATGTGTATAAGTGCGAGCCGTATGAGTGGGAAATGGAGGCGCCCTGCATGCTTATGTTCACGTCCGGCAGCACGGGAGTGCCTAAGGGCGTCATGCTTAGTCAACGAAATATTTTCGCCAGAACCTTGGCCGAAATTGAAATGTATGGATTCGATGACAATGATGTGGATTTGAACTGGATGACCTTAACGCATGCCGCGGGCCTTGTATGGACGCATATTCGAGATATGTATCTCGATATGCTTCAAATTCAAGTGAAATCCGAGCTTATACTTCGGAATCCGCTGTTATGGATTTCCCTGATGAATGAGTATCAAGCCACGATCACGTGGGCACCGAACTTCGCGTATGCGCTCGTGACCAATGAGCTTGAGGATGCGAAGGATTATGGGTGGGATTTATCCCGACTGAAATCCATTTTTGCTACGGCTGAAGCCAATGTGAGCAAAACGTTGCGGAAGTTTGTGAGCAGGCTTCAAAAATATCAACTTCCGGAAGATGCTGTTAAGCCGGCTTTCGGTATGACGGAGACGACCTCAGTCATGATTTACAACAATCATTTCGCACTTAGCAGTACAAGCGATGACGACAAATTTGTACCGATCGGAACACCTGCTCCAGGCCATGAGTTCAGAGTCGTGAATGATGCAGGTGAGTTCGTAAAGGAAGGCGTAGTCGGTCACATAGAAGGGCGCGGAGAGGCAGTAACACAAGGATATTTCAATAACGAGAAGGCGAATGAGGATGCATTTACGGCAGATGGATTTTTTAGGACAGGCGATCTGGGATACATCCTCGATAATCGTATCATCCTGACGGGGCGGGCCAAAGACGTCATTATTATCAATGGATTGAACTACTACGTTCAGGACATTGAGACTGCGGTGGACGAACTTGAAGACGTGCATGCCTCTTTTACCGTAGCGACCTCGGTTACGAACAAGGACGGCCAAGAGGAGATCCTGATTATTTTTAGCCCGAAGGATGAAAGCGTATTGGAGAATGTAGCTGCACTAAGAGAGATCGTTTCCAACATAAAAAAAGAAGTTAGAGCAAAGTGCATGGTGAACCCGACTTATGTGGTACCCGTTTCGCACCAAAAATCGATTCGGACAGAGCTCGGGAAAAAACAGAGAAATAAGTATCGAAAAGCGTTCTGGAACGGCGAATATCTGCCTATGTTGCAGCGAATCGAAGGGAGCTCTTGGCAAGAACGATATATCGTCGAAGAGCATTGGCAGCGGAAGAATCGTACAGGGGCGAGAACGCGAAACACATCGGAAACTATTGCAGTCATAGCGGATCAAGTGGAATTCGCGATTCGCCTCTTCAAGCATTCCGGGTTGAATGTGAACATTTATCGTGAACAGGATATACCGGATATTGTGGAACGGCTCATTATTGACCTAGCAGCACTGGAATACAGTGAAGAAGACCCTATCGAATTTGCATGCAGTATGCTGGCACACTTGGCCGGATTGTCTAAACGCAGCGGAAATTTGAAATTGATCATCCCTTCAACCCATGCATTGATTAGGAAGGGAGATACTTTCTTTTCCTCGACGAATAGCATGTTAAGGGGATTCGTGAAAAGCTTCAATATTGAGCATTACGATAAATCATGCAGATTGATCGACTTTGATGTCTTTGATCCAGCGACATTTATAGAAGAAGTACGATCCGCCAGCAAAGAAGAAGAAGTATCGTATCGAGATGGGCAAAGGTATACATCCATTCTCAAAAGCATCAAGAAAACGGATTTCTCAACTCCTCTTATCCCAAGCGGCAGCGTCATCTTGCTGCTGGGCGGACTTGGGGGCATCGGCAGAGTGCTTGCCAAGCATCTTGTAGCCAATTATAACGCGAAGCTCATTATGTTTGGCAGCAGTGGGCTGGAGCCAGAAAAGCAGCTGATACTGGAAGAGCTGCGCAGCATGTCTACAAATGTGCTATACAGGCCAGTCGATATTGAAAATGTAGATGAGATGGAATCTGTGCTGTTGGAATGTGAACAGATATTTGGGCAGAAGACAAGCTTTTTCATAAACCTAGCGGGTAAAATCTCTGCTTCCGAGAAGGGCGATCCCCATTGGAGCGCTATGGAGAGCCATCGTATCGAGCAGGAAACACCGTTCAGCATACGAGAGGTCTTGACCTCTAAAGTAACCAGCAGTCTTGCGATAGAGAAATTGCGGGAGAGCAGGCAGAATGCGGTTGTTATTATGTTCGGTTCGGTAAATGGATATTTTGGCGGGACATCCTTATCGGCTTATTCAGCAGCCAACAGCTTTCAGGATATGTACTGCAGGCACTTAAACAATTGGGGAAAAGAGACCTATTGCATCTGTTGGAGCACTTGGGCAGATATCGGGATGAGCAAAGACATTCCGGAGGGAATTCGCAGAGCCTCGTCTACGAGCGGCTTTTTCTCAATACCTGGTGAGGACAATCTTCGTTACCTCGAGTACATCCTGAATCATCATATTCACAATGCGATGGTTGGGATTGATCGACACGCGAAAAAGAATCATTGTCTGCTTCATGATAAATACGAACCCAAGCTTAAGGTGTATTACACAGGCGATCAGCTAGAAAGCGTAAAGAGGATTATCGGAACAAGAATAGGGGGAGCAATGCCTGTCAAGTACAGCAAGGTGGTTGAGATTCCGAGAAACTCACCTCATCTACAGGATATCCAATATCACGTGCTGCAGCATGCAGCTGCAAGCTCGGCAGGAATCAAGGAAGAGCAGGAGCATCTATCGGAGAATTCTATTCGCATGATGGAGATATGGAAAGACGTATTGAAGCTATCATCTGTAGGCATACATGATGATTTCTTTGATCTGGGCGGAAATTCGATCTTGATATCAAGGCTGCTATTTTCCATTCTGGATCAATTCGGTGCGGTGGTTACATTCCAGGATGTGATCAATAACAGCACGATAGAAAAGCTTATCAAGCTGATCCAGCGTTGTGATGAACAGGTGGCAGAGCAGGAATCGCATCATGCGGACGAACTGGAGGAAATACTGCGGCGTGATGCAGAGCTGCAATTTCCAATTGAAGCCTATTTGCAAGCTGCGAAACGGGGAAGTGAGAACAAGAATCTGCTATTAACAGGGGCAAGCGGCTTTCTGGGCGCTTATTTATTAACTCAGCTGCTCAAAAATACGACCTGCCATATTTACTGTCTTGTACGAGCGAAAAGCCAAGCAGATGCAGAGGAACGAATTCGGCACAATCTCAACACATACGGGCTGCAGGATGAGTTCATTGCGGAGCGGGTCACTTGTCTAAAGGGGGATATTTCAAGCCTTCATCTTGGATGGACGGAAAAAGAGTATAACCACATGTCTGAAACGATTGACGTCATTATGCATGCCGCAGCAGACGTTCATTTTGTATCCCCCTATGAGAAGGTAAGAGACATCAATGTTGAGGGGACGAGGAAAGTGATTCGGTTTGCCTGCCATAGAAAAGTAAAGCCACTGCATTATATTTCGTCATACACCGTTTACGATAGTCTTCCCTATCATCAAGAAGTGATTGCAAATGAGCGAACAAAGCC
The DNA here is from genome assembly GCF_001680695.1 of Paenibacillus sp. KS1. Taxonomy (NCBI): domain Bacteria; kingdom Bacillati; phylum Bacillota; class Bacilli; order Caryophanales; family Paenibacillaceae; genus Paenibacillus; species Paenibacillus sp. KS1. The sequence goes on from NZ_MAIS01000075.1 coordinate 16,997, forward strand.
TGAGCTGAAGGCTGCTGCTCACTTGAACGGTTACACGCTTACGAAAATCGTTGCGGATCGCCTTGTTGGTCATGCTAACGAGCAAGGGCTCCCTTGCAGGATATACCGCATCGGAACGGTGACGGGGGACACCCAGCGGGGAAGATGCCAAGTGAAGGACTTTTTCTGGCTGTTAATCAGCGCCAGTCTGAAGTTAAAGAAGCTGCCTGCAGTAGAGAAGATAGGCTTTCACCTTGTGCCTGCCGATACATTGGCTGCGGTTATTATTGATCTTGCCCAGCGGCCGTACCATCAAGAGGGGCAGGTATATAATCTGGCATACGATAAAATTTGTGTACCCCAAATCCTGGCCTGGCTTCAACAAATTGAGCCTGATTTGCAAACAACTGCGTATGACTGCTGGCTTGCGGAGTTAATAGAGTATGCCAGCCATCACAAAGACATAGCTTTATTGTCTATTCTGGGCGCATTTCCAGCGGCACAGCAACTAGAAAATGCGAGCATAGTCGAAGTGAGTTCAGCGTTTACCAGCAATCTTCTCAAAGCTCGGAATGTGAACTCTGAGGGAATGACCTTCGAGACATTTCGTAAAACATATGACTATTTGAACGAGATTGGTTTCTTTTCATGAATGGGGGAGCACAAATGGAATTGAGAGAGAAATTGCTGCTTTTATGCCAGGAGAACCTTGGGAATGACGATATTTCGGAACAAGCGAATTTTTTTGACATCGGATGCTCGTCCTTAATGATCTATAAAATTTCGGAACAGGCCAGAGAACGGTATGGACTGAATATTAGCCCGATCGATATGATGACCTATCCAACCATAGAGAAGTTGATTGCCTACCTTCAAGAAGGAGAACAAGCGCCGAAGGGCGATAATTTAGGGGATACAGCTATTACGGCACGGAAAAATCTCAGAAATAGACGCCAGAGAGGATAAAGCCGATGAATGAACACGCTGAAAATAGCTTGGATGTCGCCGTGATCGGCATGTCGGCAAGATTCGCCATGTCGGCAAATGTGGAGCAATTATGGGATAACCTCGTGCAAGGCAAAGACTGCATTACACGAGATCAGAGCAAGTATAAAGCGAACTATGTGGCTGCGTATGGCAAGGTGGACAATATTGCAGACTTTGATGCTGATTTCTTTGGCTTCAATAAAAGAGAGGCCATGAATGCCGATCCGCAGCAACGATTTTTGATGGAGGGCGTGTACGAGGCGCTAGAGGACGCAGGTTATAACAGCCATAAATACGCAGGGAAGATCGGCTTGTATTCAACGACGGATGAGCACTTATATGTATGGAATTATTTAATGAGAGAACAAGGGGACTGGTATTTAAATTTTCACCTGAACGAATTTCATTTTGACGGAACGTTTAGCACGCTGATCGCTTATAAGCTGAATTTGCAAGGACCCTGCGTATTGACCAAATATGCCTGTGCCTCGTCGCTGGCGGCGATTCATTATGCGTACCAAGGACTTCTCAATTATGAATGCGATATGGCGGTAGCAGGGGGCGTATGTCTGGAGCCGGAGCAGGAGGGCTGCAATTGCTTTGACAATACGGTTTCGAGAAGCGGCTATGTGAAGGCCTTCGATGCGGATGCAGATGGATTAGTTAAAGCGGCGGGTCAAGGGCTTGTCGTATTGAAGCGGCTGGAAGACGCCTTGAGCGACCGCGACCGCATCATTTGTGTCCTTAAGGGAACAAATTTGAATAATGATGGCAACCGCAAAGTCGGGTTTGCAGCACCCAGTGTTCAAGGGCAAGAGGAGGCTATCCGCGATGCGCTGCTGATATCGAATGTGAAGCCAGCAGAGGTCGGTTACTTCGAGACCCACGGAACGGGAACAGTGCTCGGGGATACGGTTGAACTAAGAGCGCTGAAAAATGTCTTCAAACCTAATTCGGCGGATCAAAAGGTCTATATTGGTTCGATGAAATCCAATATTGGACATACGAGCTCGGCATCGGGGGTTGCTAATTTTATAAAAGCAAGTTTGATGCTGAACAAGAAGATAATGCCGCCTAGCATTCATTTTCATCATCCGAATGCGGAGCTTCTGGATAAAGATTGTCCCGTCGTGGTCAATGACCAGCTTCGAGCTTGGGAAGGAGAAAGTCCGAAAATTGCGGGAGTCAGCTCATTTGGAATGGGCGGCGCCAATGCGATTGCGATCTTGAGCGAGCATGAACAGGAGGAGCATCATTATACCGCCGAAGAAGAACTGTTCGTCATTAGCGGCAGGACGGATATCTCGCTCCTGAACAATTGCATGAAGCTTGCAGACCACCTCAAGCATCATGACGTGCATCTCAAGGATGCCGCATATACGCTGCAGGCAGGACGGGGAAGCTTTGAGCATAAATTTTATGCGGTATGCAGAGATAAGGCAGCCTTGATCGAGAAGCTGGAACAAGCGCATAAAAGTAAAAAAACGTCGCCTGTGAAAGCTGGCAAGATCGTCTTCGCTTTCTCCGGTTCGGGTAGCCATGGTGATTCCATGGGCAGAGAATTATACGAAAGCAATGTCATTTTCCGGCGAGAAATGGATCGATGCTTCCACATCGTACATGCGATAGCTGGCAAGGATTACAAGCCCTATTATCTTGCTAGCGGGACTGACAATCAGGCAGAAGACCATCAGTTGGCGATGATGTTCATTACCTTTGCTTCCGGATACTCGCTGGCGAAATTGTGGATAGAGCTGGGCATTCAACCTGATCTTCTGCTTGGCCATAGCCTTGGGGAATATATCGCGGCTTGCATTTCCGGCATATTTACCCTTGAAATCGTGCTTGAGGTTCTATGGAAGAGGGCAGGTTTGTTCCATACCCTTCCTGAGGGGACGATGCTGGGAGTTGCCTTGACGAAGGACAAGCTTGAAGCTCTATTAACGGATGGCGTAACGATTGGGGCCGAAAATGGTGAAAAAAGATTCCTAGTATCCGGACTCGATCAGGATATGGAACGTTTCATTGAGGCGCTGGAGCAAAATCGCATTAGATTCACCAGATTGCCTGTAAATCGAGCCGGACATTGTCCTGCCATTCAACGAATCGAGAATGCATATAGAGAGGTGCTTCAGAGCGTCCATTTCGCAGAAGGCAGCATTCCGATCGTATCGACCTATACAGGGAAATTGATAGAGAAGCAGGAAATGGCCACGACTGATTATTGGATAGACCAGATGATCAATCCGGTTACGTTTCATTCAGCCGTGAAGGAGATTGCTTCTAAGCATAACGCTATCTTTATCGAGATGGGACTATCCGATCAGTTGACAGATCTCATTCGCAAAACGATTGCGAATGACTCCGCGCAATATGCTGTCTCTTCTTTGAAGGAATCGAAGGCCAAAAATGCGAGAGAAGGACTCCTGCATGCTGTAGGAAAACTGTACTGCAGAGATGTGGAAATTACGTGGGACAAACTATATAACGAAAAGCCATATCGAGTATCCCTTCCGACCTATCAATTTGACAGAAAACCATATTGGAAATACAAAAAACATGTAGTTGGAGACAATCAAAACGTCGTCTATTCGGACACGGAGCAGGAAGGCAGTAAGGAGCCGGAGGTACAAGCGGAGGAAGCTGCTTCCGATTGCAGAGATGCAACAGACATAGCGTTAGTGGATATCTTCAAGGAAGTGCTGGGGATCGAAAAAATAGGAATCTATGATGATCTGTATGAGTATGGCTTCGATTCTTTATCTGTCGTGATGGTTACCTCGAAAGTTGAAACGGTTCTGGGCAAGACGCTGTCCATCAAGGATATATACACGGTTACAACGATAGCGGATTTGTCAGATCTTCTGGCAACCAAGACTGCGGAGGAGAAGGTTCCTGAGGAGAAAGAAGTGCAGCTTGCTTCACGAAGCATCGATGATATGTTCAAAGAAATGTAATGGGGATTCAATAGGAGATTAAGGATATGAGGATAGTACAGGAGCTGCAAAAGCTAGATTTCATCCGAGATTATCAGCTAGAAGCAGATAGATGCTATTTCAGTACGAATAAAGAAGTGCCGTTGGAGCATGTGATGGCATGTGATCCGATGTATGAATACATCCAGCTCCCATTTATCCCTAGGAATGAATCGGGCTGCTTGGATGCTGCGAAGCTCGAAGGGATGGGTTATATCTCTTCCCGGACTTATACCGAGCTTCAGCAGCGATTTATTGAGGCTGGAATACAGGCAGAGATGGCTATTGCCTATGACAATATGGAACAGGGCATTGCTTTTGATGAACGTATCCCAGCAAAGCCGATTAGGGCTGAGGAAGAACAGACGAAAGGCGAGAGACCGGCAATTGCTTCAAATGGCCTACTGGTTCAGGATCATGCGATTGGAAATCTGATTGACTTGTTCCAACAGCGGGCTTCCAGTACCCAGAACATCATTTACGTCGACAAAGATGGAGTAGAGGAACAAAGCTATCGGGAGCTGTACAAGGAGGCAGCCGATCTCGCCAATGGGTTGCAGGAGTATGGTCTTACGCAAGGGGATGTCGTCATTTTTCAGCTACCTGACAATAAAGCCTTCATCGAATGTTTTTGGGCATGCTTGCTCTTGGGGGTCATTCCTGCCCCCTTGAGCGTGTTGGACAGTTACGGGGCGAATAATGTGCACACCGAGAAGTTTAAGCATATTTGGCGGCATCTGAGCAAGCCATATGTGATAACCACGAACCGGCTGCATGATGAAATCCTCCGGATGGATGTGGACGATTCTGAACAGGTCAAGGCGATCTCCATCGAACAGATGAAAAGGAAGCGAGAGGCTCCATTCGAACCCTATTCCTGGCATCGTGATGAGAGCAGCTTAATTTTGTTTACGTCGGGAAGTACCGGAGTGCCGAAGGGCGTTACGCTAAGCCAGAAAAATATGCTCGGCAGAACCTTGGGCGAAATCCAGTTGAACGGACTTGACAGGCGCGAAGTTGACTTGAACTGGATGACATTGACGCATGCCGCAGGTCTGATCTGGTCGCACATCAGAGATGTATATCTGGATATTCAACAAGTGCAAGTCCATACAGAGCTGATTTTGAACGAACCGTTGCTGTGGCTTGAGCTCGCTCATACCTACAAAGCTACCATTACGTGGGCGCCTAACTTTGCTTATGCGCTTGTCAACAACTACTTGAAGGATGACGTCGATTACGGGTGGGATCTATCTAGACTCAAGTATATGTTCGCTGGCGGAGAAGCCAATAATAGCAAAAATTTACGAAAGTTCCTGAAGCGATTGGAAAAGTACGCCTTGCCTGAAGAGGCAGTGAAGCCGGCCTTCGGGATGACGGAAACCTCCTCTTGCATTACGTATTATCAAGACTTTTCGTATCGCGGGAGCAGCGACGAAGACAACTTGCTGCCTGTCGGCACACCGATGCCAGGGGCGGAGATTCGGATTGTCAATGAGCAGGGTGATCTTTTGCAAGAGGGGGAAATCGGCTATGTGCAAGGAAAAGGCGAGTCGATTACGGGCGGATACTATCAGAACGAGCTTGCGAATCGCGAGTCCTTTACCGCCGACGGCTATCTCATTACCGGAGACATGGGCTATATACGCAATAATAATTTGATCCTGACCGGCAGACAAAAGGACATTATTATTCTCAATGGCCTGAATTATTTTGTTCAAGACATTGAAGCGGCCGTGGATGACCTCCCAGAAGTGAACGCATCGTTTACAGCAGCGACCTCCGTTAAAAATAGGCTGGACGGCAGCGAGTTGGTGCTGGTGTTCTTCTCACCGCAGGATGAAAGCCTGCTGACACAGGAGACGAAATGCGAACAATTGAAGGAGCTTGTGCTCCTGATAAAAAATCAAATTCGAGAAAAGTGCCTGCTCAATCCGGACTATGTCATCCCCATTTCAAGCCAAAGCGCAGAGAGAACGGATATCGGGAAAAAGCAAAGGAAGCAGTATCAAGCCAAATTTCTCAATGGTGACTTCAATGATATTCTGCAAAAAATTGCAGTCAACAATACAGGAGTGATTGTGAAGAAAGAATGGCTCAGAAAAGAACTTGGGCATAAGCCAATGGGGAAGATCTATGTGGCAAATGCCACAGCATATATCTGTTCCGTGCTGGAAAAGAAAAGTGTCCATTATTGCACGGTTGAGGAAGCTGACGATGGAAGCGAACAGGATGTTCTAGTGGACTTCTATTTCTATGAGGAAGAAGCTGTTGCGGAGATTTCGCAGCAAAGCATCCAGTCTTCATTGGCGAAGGCACATCGATATATGAAGGGGCTAATGGGAACGACCAAGAGACGGACGGTGCTATTTCCTGTCAAGCAATCTATGGTCAGCCGATTCGATCAAGTATTCCGCGTGAATCACAGCTATTTGGCAGGAATGCTGAAGACGGCTTCTTTAGAGAATCCGCTGCTATGCTGCCGGCTTGTGGATGCTGATGAACTGGATGCAGCTTCGATTCAAGCAGAAGCAGATGTATCGATTAAAGATGAAATCGTCTTATATCGCGAGGGAAAACGCTACGTTCCAGCCATGAAAACACTCAAGGTGAATGAGCGTAAAGAACCGGAACCGATAATTCCGCAAAACGGGCTAATTGTTGTTGCCGGAGGGCTTGGCGGGGTCGGCCTGCATGTGTGCAATTATTTAATTCAAACATACAATTCCAAGCTGCTCATTATCGGTTCATCAGATCTAGAGGCGGCAGAGAATAGCATTGGTTATGCGGAGCTTGCTAACCAATCCCCATCCATCATGTATGTCAAGGCTGATGTGACCGAATATGAAGAAGTATTGGCAGCTATAGCGAAGGCGGAGGCGGCATGGAATATGGAACTGACGGCCATATTCAATCTTACTGGGAAATTGTCGGCAGTGGGGCAGGGAGAGTTCTTTGGCAATATGTCCGTACATGCGTTAGAAAACGAAACCCTCGAAAATCTCATGGCTGCTTCCGCTGTGAAACTGTTAGGGACGCATAATCTGGAGAAGATCAGACGTCAGAAAAAGCATGCGGTCATGATCGTATTCAGTTCGCTTACAGCTCAGTTTGGAGGGCGAGGGATGGGGGCGTATGCGTTGGCGAATACGTTCCAGGACAATTACTGCGAATATCTGAGGAATTGTGGAGAAGCAGTATGGTGCACAAGCTGGAGCATGTGGCGTCAGACCGGACTGAACGCATATGGAGAATCTGGTTCGGCAGTGTTTGGCGGCTTTCAAGAGCTCCAAGCAGCGCATGGAATTTATTATCTCGATTATATACTCCAACATCATATTCATTCCTCTTATGTGGGAATCAACAGGGATTCTATGAAGATGAAGTGCAGGATTGTTGACCCCTACTATATGAAGCTGCTCATTCTGGTACAGGATGAGGGAGATAGGAACAAGGTACGAAATATCGTGTACGAACTCGATCCACAGCTTGCTGCACGTCTCGTTTGTTCCATCCGAAAGGGGAGCTTTGTCTCGAATACGAACCTGACCGTTCAACAGCAGAAATTGATCGCGATATGGGAACGAGTGCTGAACATTACAGGAGTAAGTATGACGGACAATATTTTTGATGTGGGAGGCAATTCACTAACCATTTTCCAACTCGTACAGCATATTGCTGACGAATTTCAGGTTGATATCAAACCGATCGATCTTATGACATATCCGAATATATACGAATTATCTGCTTATTTATCAGGGCATTGTACTCCGAATGATATTACTGAAATCAATGATAGAACGAGCAAAAATCGAGACAGATTGCAGCAAAAACATGCTCTGCGCAAAAATCGGAGAGGCTGAGAGGAGAAGAGCGGTCATGAATCTGATCGAAAGAATGAATCGTTTGCCGGAGGATAAACAGCAAAAATTTATAGAAACGATCAAGGAACGCGGTGCGGAATACGGCATTTTTCCGTTGGCAAATAATCAAAAAGGCATGTGGTATGTATATTGCGCCGACTTCGAAAAGGAAAATCCGTATTACAATCCAACATTTAAAATCGAGTTCAAGTACAACGCCGATCGTACCAACCCTGAGAAGATCAAGGCCGCTATTCAACAGCTTTGGGAAACGCAAGATATTTTTTTATTTAAATATGCGGAAATTGGGGGTACCCCTTATCAGTATATGGATAAAGACAGCCGGCCTGCTATCGATGAGGTTGACCTCTCTCACTTGCCGGAACAAGAGGTAGATAAAGTGATAAGAGAACAGGAAAGAGAGTTTTGCCTGCGCAACTTCAATCTATTAGAAGAGAATCCGATAAGATTCCAGATGATTAGGGTGAATCAACATGTAGAGCTGCTGCTGATCGCCGTCCATCATTTAATTAGTGACGGGTGGTCAGATGGGCTCATATGCAAGCTGATCATTGAAGCGTATTCGGGGAGGAAGCTGGAGAAAAGCGCCTATCAATATGCTAATTACATTATGCATGAGCACGCGCCGCGAATGCAGCAGAGGCTGCAGAACAACTTGATTTATTGGAAGGAAAAGCTGGAACAGTCGGACTCTTATTTAGATCTGCCAACCGTATATGACAGATGCTCGCAGGAAGAGGCAAGGTCTTCGATTTCGGTGTTCTCACTGGACACTGCGACGACGCACAGTATTAAAAAGATCGCAAAGGAAACAATGGGCAACCTTCATACCGTTCTGCTTAGCCTGTTCACCATCGTGCTGGGCCGATATGCGAACAAATCAATGATGAATATTGGTACAACTTTAGCGAACAGAGACGATTCCAGATATGTAAATTTGGTAGGAGATTTTGCGTCCGTGATTGTCATGCCTGTTGCTTACGAGGAGCAAGCAACGATCAAGGAAGCGATGGAACAAGTAAAAGACATAATGTTCGAGAGCATGGAACATTCGAATGTGATTCTAAGCGATGTCATCGAAAATGTAGCTTTTCAAAGAAGGGAACATGTTCATCCTTTATACCAGATTATTTTTGCTGTTCACAGCAAAAAACTGTTCAGCGGCATTGCGGTAGGGGAGTCCATTCAGATTGATGGCAGCGATGTCATCATCCATACCCTTAGCCGCGATAACACGAATGATTTCAAGCTTGATCTATGCGCGGTTGTGGCCGATAACGGCGAGGGCTTGGACATTCAATTCGAATATTCGACGAAGCTGTTTTCCCCAGAACGGATCGAAAGTATTGCTCACGCCTATATCCATTTCATCCGGGAAGCAGTGTTTGACATCAATCAGCCGATCAACTGCTGTGGGCTGGCTAATGTGGAGGAATTACGGGCAAAGCTTGAAACGTATGAAATTACCTACTGTCCTAAGAAATTATTGAATGAAGTCAATATTCGCGAAGAGCAGGTAGCGGTTATGCATGCAGAGCTGGCTTTGCTCGACGAGTCTTACCACTCCGTTCCGCTCGGATTTGAAGGCGATATTTATTTCAAAAGCGGGAATGCATGGTATGCCACAGGGGAGAAAGGCTGCATCGATGAGAATGGCCGCTTTGATATTATCCCGCATAAGTCAAGGGTCGTATTGTTCAATCATGCCGTTATCGATCTGAAGCAGTCGCAAGAAGCCATTCGAACCAAATACCAGCTAGACTTTTGCGAACTAAAATTGACAAAGGAGAATCACCTGATTCTTTTTTATGACGGCGATTTGATGCTATATCCAACTGAGCTGCTGGATATTCTTCCGGTACCTCCTACATTGACCTATCGAACGAAAGACATCCATGGGAGTCGAATAAACAAGAATATCAAGCAGCTGGTATCAGCGGTTAAGGAGCTTCAAGTACAACCCGATGTGAAAGATGTCGTCATCGTTCAACCAAGAGATGGAGACATGTTCCATCTCCTATTCAGCACACATAGCAGGCAAAAGCTTAGCAAGGAAACAATTGAGCGGATAGATCGCAATAACAGCAGCGAGCATATCCTTTTCAAGTTTGTTGAACCATTTCCGATGGCGAACGGAACCATCGATTGTCATCATACGACATTCCATGATCAATATACGTATCCCAAGCTGAACAAAACGGAAACCGAAGAAAAAGTTACTGCGATATGGCGACAAATCCTGGGGGATGACAGCACGTTCGGCTTACATGAGAAATTTTTTGAGGCCGGGGGAAGCTCGATCAAAATTATTCAAATGCTCCATATGCTGAACAAGGAATTCAATACGAATGTGAACATTGCTGAATTGTTCGTGTGCAATACGATTCATGAAATCGCTGCACATTTGGATCATCATCAGCAAGCTGTATCGGAAAATAGATGCGAGATAGAAAGCTGCAAATTTTAATAAAATGAAGGGAGGAATAGACTGCATGTCAAGTTTCAAAGAAATCGCAATCATCGGAATGAGCGGACGATTCCCCAGCATTCAGCATCTGGACGAGCTGGACTCCATCTTTGTCAACAAGACTGATTGCGTTAAGCCTTTTAGTGATACAAGACGCGACTTGCTCGGATTAGATCCGGACAAAAAGTATTTTGAGGTTGCTTATATCGACGGCGTGGAATATTTCGATTATGACTTTTTCCATCTTTCCAAGCAGGAAGCTGCCTACATGGATCCGCAACAGAAAATGATATTGGAATTAGCATGTGAAGCGATTGAAAACGCTGGATACAGCTTGGAGGCAGCAAGAGGCAGCAACACCTCTGTCGTGCTTGGAGCACACAACAGCCATTTTTATGATGATTACGTGGAGGATGCATCAGGTGTCGCGATGATCGGCAACTTTCTCGATTCGATGGCAGGGCGAATCTCGTACAGCTTAGACCTGCACGGCCAATCGGCCATCGTTCAGACGGCATGCTCATCCTCGTTGTATGCGATATATGAAGCGTGCATCCGGCTGAATGCTAGGGAAACGGAGATGGCCCTTGCTGGAGGGATTACGCTGGAATTCCGCGTGAAGTATGACGACTATGCGGAGACGGATGTACTGGGTCTCATTTCTCCTCATGGAAGATGCAGCACCTTCGATGAGCGTGCGAATGGAATTAATCTTGGAGAAGGCGCCGGCTTTGTCTTGCTCAAGCGATATGAAGACGCCGTCCGCGATAAGGATCCGATTCATGCGGTCATTCGTTCTGTTGCCGCCAATCAAGACGGCGGGCGATCGAACAGCCTAGCGGCACCAAGTGCTGCGGCACAAACCGAAGTTATCCTGAAGGCGTGGGAGAAAGCGAATATTCACCCTGAGGATATTGGCTATATCGAAGCACATGGCACAGGGACTAAAATCGGCGATCCGATTGAAATCTTGGGGATTACAGAGGCGTTCAGGAAATACACGGATAAAACGAAAATTTGTCCGATTGGCAGCTTGAAGACGAACTTCTCGCATCTTGGATCAGCGGCAGGAATTGCTAGTGTGATTAAAGGGATCATCTCGATGAAGCACAATAAAAAATATCCGCTGCGCGAGCTTAAAAAGATCAATAGCTTGATCGATTTCGAGCATGCTCCGGTGTACCCGATTACGGAGGTCGAGCATTGGGATGAGCATAAGCCGAAAATGATGGGAATAAGTGGCTTTGGTGTTAGCGGCACCAATGTCCATCTTGTATTGGAGGAGAACAAAACCAACTTTTGTACAATAGATTCTGAGAAGGAATACTTCATTACGATTAGCGCGAAAACAAAAGACGCTGTAGAAGATTATAAGAAGAAGCTAAAGGCGGGGATTGCGCATTATTCCCTTGGAGATATAGGGTTCACATTAAATGCAGGCAGAAACGACTATGAGTATCGCGTATCCGCAAAAGTAAAAAATAAGATGGAGCTTATGGATTTCCTAGATAGCCCGGTCTCTACAACGGAAGCGGGAGCATCGAAAATGGTATTTTTACTGTCAGGAGATGCTTCGTTCGATGAACATGCCTTGCAGGAATTGAACGAAAAATATACTGTATTCCGCACTGTCTATCAGGATCTGCTAGGCAAAATCACGTTAGAGCATGAAGATATGTTGAAATTGATTGGCTATATTGCGCTGTACCATCAGTTCGAAGTATGGGGAATCACTCCTCATAAGCTCTTAGGTACGGGCATTGGGAATATAGCTATCGATTTCATCATGAACAAGATTTCCCTGCATCAAGCCGAGCAAGAAATTGCTAGGAGCAGCAATGGAGCCTTTAATCACCAAGGATTTGAAGCATACATTACGAAATTGCTTGAAACGGAACATGAAGCGCTTATTTTTGTAGAAATGGGCGATAGGGGGAAGCTGAGCGAATGCTTGCAATCCCGGCATGACCATCATGCGCTGAACGTCGTGAGAGCAATTAGCGATGACTATTCACTTTTGGATGCATTATCGGCCTTGTATAACATTGGTGTCAATATCGATTGGGAGAAATACTACTCGACTAAGGAGCAGGTGAAGGTGCATTTGCCGACCTATCCGTTCCGAAAAACCTTGGCATGGCCGAAAAAGCTGCGGAGCAAGGTGGCTGTTCGCAACGTTGAGTCTGAGGCTGCAATAGATGAAGGCCAGGAGCTGAAGCGATTTTTGAAAGATATCTGGTGCAATGAACTTGATATGGAGGAAATTGGCGAGTCCGATGACTTCTTTGATTTAGGCGCCAATTCGTTAATGACGATTAGTGTAACGAACTTAATTAAGCAGAAAACAGGCGTGGAACTGGATTTTGATGATTTTTATACGTATGCGACGATTCAATTGCTGGAGGAGCACATCAAAAACCAGATGAATCATTCTGGTGCCGCCTCATCTGCTAGTTCAACGGACGATAAGCAAATGGAACGAGCCGTACGTAAAGAGCTAATGAACGTCTCCTATAATCAGAGACGGATGCTTTATTTTTTGGAAAACGTGGATCAGGGATCGCTGTATAACATGCCTTTTATCTTTAAAATTGAAGGTGCGTTTCATATGGATGCTTTCCAATATAGTTTGGAAAAGGTCATTGAACGGCATGAAATTATGCGCACGATTTATGTGAAAAAGGATGGAGTATATTATCAAAAGGTTTTGGATGAGTATTCGTTTACATCCGAATACGAAGCTCGAAGAGGCGAAGCTGCCGATGACATCATCAAGGAAATGAAATCCGCTTGGAATCAGGAATTCGACCTGTTCCGCGAAATCCCTATACGCAGCAAATTGATTCAAGCAGATAATAATTTGCACCTGTGGTTTGTTACGATGCATCATATTGCAGCAGACGGCTCTTCTATGGCGATCTTTGGACGGGACATGGCGGCTTTTTATTCCCAATATAGTCAAGGAATAACGAGTGCAGTTCTACCGGAACTGAGCTTGCAGGTTGTGGATTTTGCTGAATGGGAGAACCGTTTCCTAAGCAGTGAGTTGGCGCAAAGACAGGCGGCATTTTGGAAAAAAGAACTGAAGGACATCAATGGCCTTTTGTCATTTCCAGTGGATAAGGAACGTCCGCAGATGCAGACCTTTAACGGAAGCTCGATTGAATTTGAGCTGACATCTGACACGGTTGAAAAATGCAAAGCGTACTGCAAAGGCAATAACCTGACTTTGTTTATGCTTTTAGAAACCGTGTTCGCCCTAGCGCTGTATCGCTACAGCAATGATCCTGACATTTGTGTGGCAGTCCCCGTATCCAATCGATTCGACGAGCGACTGAAGCAAACGGTAGGCTTCTTTGCAAATACCGTTGCCATGCGAACTGTGATTCAGCCAGAGAGCTCCTGCAAAGCCGTCCTGTCCAAAAATAAAGAAATGATAGCGAACGTATACGCCAATGTCGAGCTGCCTTTTGAAGAGGTGATCAGCAGCATCGAATTCCAGCGCGATGCCGCATATTCGCCGCTTGTGCAATATATGTTCGTCTTCCAGAACTTTGCGATGAAGGAAATGGGCTTCGATGAGGCGCGAATGACTCTGATGGAGCTAGAATCCAGCTCTGCCAAGTTCGAAATGACATTGATGCTGTATGAGAAGGACAGCGGCATAGCTGGGCTCGTGGAATATAATACTGATCTCTTTTATGCGTCAACCGTTCAGAAGTTTATCGAAGCTTATCAATATATGCTAAATTATGTGATTGAGCATGATGATATCTCCGTGAATCAGCTTCCGTTGGAGCAGGCTGCTGCTCTGGTTGGTGAGGGGAGAAATCGAGCAGAAGATTATAGCTTTTAATCGTAAATCGCTAACACGTAACACCAGTTTGCTTGCTTGTTAAAAATATCGAACATTTTCCACAACGTTTGCTTGACACAATTGGATCGACCGTGTATAGTAATGATTACTGACTCCGTATTAACGGATTTGGCAGTTACATACTATAATATGCGGTCATGGCGGAATTGGCAGACGCGCTAGATTCAG
>NZ_MAIS01000002.1:0-151903 GCF_001680695.1 Paenibacillus sp. KS1
CTTGGTCTTGGTCTTGGTCTTGGTCTTGGTTTTTGCTTCGGCATTTGGCATTTGGCTTCGACCGACAGCATTTTACGGCGTTGGTGAGATCAATGCAACTAATTGAACACACTTATCTGCGCGTACTACTATTTTGTACAATGTGAATGGACAAACAAGAGAAATGTCTATACAAAGGTGGACAAAGACAATAGTATGTCCTCCACACCTGAATTTCTATATATAGAAACAATTACGAACATATATCACCATATATAGATGAAAAGGGCTTCGAGGAAGATACCTCTCCTCCGAAAATGTGTCCACTATTTGAAAGACATTTCAGTGTTTTTTTCCTCCGTAAGAGGACAAATTACACACCCAAATGCTATCACTAGACAAACAACACAAACAACAAGAGCCCTGTGGATACACCAGAGGAATTCCTTCAATGTTGGAATTAGGTTCTGGCCTCCATAGGGCTCTATAACTTTTGCAACTAATCTGAATTGTATGCTGCTCCGTTTATCTCAAACCATTTACAAGATCAGAGGATGTGATTATTCGTCTTCGCCAATGATGCGAACTTCAGTTTCGAGCTCGACGCCGAATCGTTCGTTAACTGTCTTTTGTACGTGGCGAATAAGAGAGATATATTCGCCTGCAGTCGCATTGTCCACGTTAACGATGAATCCTGCATGCTTCGTGGATACTTCAGCACCACCCAAACGCGTTCCCTGCAGACCGGATTCTTGAATGAGCTGTCCCGCGTAATGCCCCGGAGGACGTTTAAAGACACTGCCGCAAGATGGATATTCAAGCGGCTGCTTCGATTCACGCAAAAATGTGAGTTCATCCATCTTCGCCTTAATTGCATCATATTCTCCCGGCACAAGTGAGAACGTTGCTTCTAGCACCATATATCCTTTCGGACCGATGTTGCTGCGGCGATATCCTAATTCAAGCTGCTCCTTGGTAAGCCGAACTAGCTCCCCTTCCGGCGTAAGCACCAGCGTACTTTCTAATACATCCGCAATCTCTCCGCCGTATGCACCAGCATTCATGTACAATGCTCCACCTACAGAACCCGGTATGCCGCAAGCGAATTCAAGTCCCGACAAATGATGCTCCCGCGCGGCACGCGATACGTCGATAATTGCCGCACCGCTCTGCGCGATGATCTGATCTCCGTGGCGTTCGATTTTGTTCAACTTGTTCAAATTGACAACAATTCCTCGAATTCCGCCATCCTTCACGATTAGATTGGAGCCGAATCCAAGGATCGTTAGCGGCAGTTCATGCTGACGTGCGAAATCAATGACAACTTGCAGCCCTTCGTAATTATCGGGCGTTACATACAAATCGGCCTTGCCACCCATTCGGGTATAAGTATGTTCTTTAAGCCATTCACCTTGTTTTATCGAATCTTCCGCAATCCGTTTACATAATTCATGATACCGTTCTGAGAGGTTATGCATGCTATTCCATCCTTACTTATCTTATTCATTCAACCTTACCATTACATTCATTTCACATTAACATCCATTATAGCCATACCAATACGAGAGTGTTCGCCTATGTGAAGCTCTCTATCGTTGTATGGACGTTCCCTTACATACATTCCAGTATATCAAATTTTCTCAGACAATTAAGATGGCAAAAGTCACCCCTTGTCCAAGCCCGCATGTATGCCCCTAGTCTCATGAAAGATAATCAGTACGTGGAGCCACTACTCCAACATATGCACGAACATGGGCGAATGGCAACAATAGTGAGGGCGGCGCATTGATAGTGAAGCTGCAAATGATGCAAAAGCCTGTTACATGCAAATAAGAACAAGTTCTGATGATACGCAATCAAGATGCAACTGATTCGAAACGGCGTTAATGCTCTGCTGATGCCGCTCAATCATAGATAGAGATGATTCGCAAATGCGTTACACGCAAACATAAATAGAGACACAGAACCAAAAGGGTAGATGATTCATCGCTGCATTGCATGCAAACATAAATAGATAACACCGGATCAAAGAGGTAAATGGTTCTTCGCTGTGTTACATGCAAGCATAAATGATAACACCAAATCAAAGAGGTAGATGATTCTTCGCCGTGTTGCATGCAAACATAAATAGATGACACCAAATCAAAGAGGTAAATGATTCTTCGTTGTGTTACATGTAAACATAAATTGAATCAAAGGGGTAGATGATTCATACGTAACATGCAAGCATAAATAAGATTTGAGACCTTATCATCGAAGTTGTCTTGATGATTGAAATACGCTCGTTCCATACAGTGGCATAGTACGGTTACAAGTATGCTTTCAACGAATGTCCATTTCTTCATTCATGATCCAAGGTCATTACTGGGAAATAGGAAGGCGGAAGGTGCAGAAGGTGTGAATGTACTCAGAAGCAACAAAAGCCGCCTATCCAAGTAGGCGGCCCAGCTCTATTATCCTGCTACATCTCTCTTTGTAAAGGTAAGCCAAGAAACAACGTGAAATGCAAGGAAGTAAACAATCAGCACGGCAATCGAGAAGCCGAGCGTCATATCCGGGCGGAGTGGTGTTCCCTCGAAATACGGACGGAGGTCGATATTGGCGAACAGTATATACTTCCCCCAGCTATAATGCGCGAAGAGCGCTGCCATATTTCCGCCAATGAGCAAAAAGCACAGGGAAAATGCGATAGCCATAGACGAGCTGCGGAATGCAGCAGATATCATAAAGGCCAACGTCACAAACATAACTAGCTCAATGATACTGAACCCATAATCCTTCAGCAGCGCAAGCAGCCTCGAACTTTCCACAATTGCACCGTCTTCTCCGATACCCATGAGTGGCTGTGAGAAACCCCCGAAGCCCTCAACAACGCCTCCAACCAAAAAGGCGAATAGAATATTGATTGCAATAAGAACAAATGCAAATTGGAGGGTAGCCGCATACTTGCTCAGTAATATGCGGGTGCGTGAGGCTGGCCCAACGAGCAATAACTTGATCGTCCCCCACGAATGTTCGGCAGCGAACATATCAGCTGCAATCACAACAGTAAATAGAATAACAACCAGCATCAGCTTCGAAGAAAGATTCACGATGCTCCATATGTTCAAGGCATGCGGATTACGATTATGCTCCATGTAGTATTCATTGAGCTGGATCCGGTTCGTTAACTCCTGCTTCGCGTCCGGACCAATATTTCCACTGGTGTCTGCAAGTTGCTGCTTCAAATGTTCATTGGATTTGACAAGATATTGCTGCCATCCCTCACCCTTGCGAGGATCTTTGTCAATTTCCATAATACCGGTCAGCAGCACAATAACAGCCATAAGTATTCCGATCATAATCCATGTACGAGGGCGCCGATATATCTTCATATTCTCGTTCTGAATGAGATTGTAGTAGCTAGACAATACGCTCCCCTCCTGTCAGCTCCAAAAATTGATCTTCCAATGACAGATTCGCCGCTTGAATGCCGTACACATCGATGTCTGCATGCACGAGCGCCCTTGTCAGGTCAGGCACCCGCTTGCGCCCTGCCGAAATATGAAGCTGGCCTTCATCAACATGCATATCAAGATCGGGCATCATTGCAGATAGCATCTCCCAAGCTGCCCTCGGGTTGTCGACATCAATCACGATATGCTGCGTATCCGCTTTCTCCTTCAATTGCCTCATCGAGCGAACATCGATCAGCTTGCCAGTCTGGATGATCGCAACTCGATCACACATCAGCTCCATCTCGGACAATAAATGAGAGGATACGACGACACTGATGCCTTCTTGATGCGCCAAGTTGCACAAATAATCTCGCAGCTCACGGATCCCCGCTGGATCCAGCCCATTCGTTGGCTCATCGAGAATTAATACGGAAGGCTTGTGCAACAGCGCTTGAGCGACACCAAGCCGTTGCCGCATACCCAGTGAATAGCGCTTTACTTTCTCATGAATGCGATTTTCCAACCCAACGAGCTTCACGACCTCGTCAATCCGCTCTTTCGTTATGCCCGAATGTCTTCGTCCGTAATATACGAGATTTTGATACCCTGTCAAAAACTTATACATCTCTGGATTTTCAACTATCGCTCCAATATGGGTCATTGCCTGCTCGAACTCCTTGTGCACAGGAATTCCTTTCACGTAGATTTCACCAGATGTCATCGAAATTAAACCCACAATCATCCGAATCGTTGTCGTCTTGCCCGCCCCATTGGGACCCAGAAATCCAAATACTTCTCCCGCCGGAACATCAAATGACATCTGATCCACAATCGTGCGCTTGCCAATTTGTTTGGTTACATTGCGGAGCTGAAGGACTGCTTCTGAGCTCATAAGATCCGAACCTCCCACCAGAATTCTAACCCTCTGAACCTATATCTTCCGAATAATATTAAATAGCATTAACTAAGGACGACTCTCTCAACCAGCAGCAAAATCTATATTTTTTATCGGCGTGTGTGTATATGTGTAAATGTTCGAATAATTAGATAGCAAAGTACAGCGCCAACCCCGGCTCCGCACACATATCCAATCCTTCCCGGATAAAAAAACTCATAACCCAAATATCCCCCGTATAGCGCCGCACATATGACACCTAACACAGTATAAGCCTTTTCTATAACAGGGAATACAAACTGCTTGCCGTTATTCTCCGTACGATTGCGGGAGTACAGCCACATGCCAGCGAGTAATAACAATATCGAAACGATACTTATAAACCCATACGAATATCCAGACCCTTCATGAATGATCCATTCCCCTACATTAAAGAAACTGTCCCATCCTCCACCGTCCAGCACAGATTGAGCGGATTCCGACACAGGAATCATGAATATATGAATGAATTTCCCTATGACAAACCGCAAAAAATCAAATAGAGTCATGCACAACAGAAACATCAACGCCTGCATCGACCATGTACCTGTAAAGGATCCTAGGAACAAGGTAAGCGTGTATATGGATACTGCTACAAAAATCATATGGAGTCCTCGTACAACTATCTCCCCTATAGAGACATATTCACTTACATGCGAGGATGCGAGCACCACGAAATCTAATCCCAGTGTAATAACAATTGTGCTCACAATGTACACAATACCAATCATCCATTTGGTCAAATACAATATCCATCTTGGATAAGGCAGGGCAAACATATGCTCATTCACCTGATTTCGCCGTTCCTGACCTAATAGCCAAATAGACAATACAAAGCTACCAAGGATGATAAAAATCAAACCACCGCCATAATCGTTATACAGATTATCGCCTGCACGGCCATCTTGAAATACATAGGTAACATTCTTAACAAATGTATCCCTCATCGACTTAGAAGCCCACCACAACTTCCACATATGCGTATAAACGATAGGAAAAAAACTCGCCAGCAGCATGAGCCACAGCAGTACGCGTGTCTGACGATATTCCTTCCACCAGAGCGCCTTTACGAACAGCTTATGCTTCATCATCGTTACCTCCCGCCTTCCCGATAAACCAATCCTCTAGCGTCAATGGGAGCTCATCGACGAGCAGCGGCTTCATCTCTTGCAATTCTGCCATTGCTTCATTCGACTCTAGGATAACCGTATATACACGGCCGACCTGTTGTAGAACGAACACATCTTCCCGATGCAGCCACATCGGAGATTTATCCCCGTTAAATACAACCTGCAGCTTCTTCATCTGCTCGCGCAAAAGCTCCAGTTCCCATATATCATCCGTTCTCCCATCTCGCAGCAGAACCACAGAATCGGCAATCCGATCAAGCTCACTGAGCATATGTGACGAGATGACAATGGAATTGTTCTCATGGAGCGAGTCGACAATTAAGCTGAGGAGCTGTTTCTTAGCAACGGCATCGACGCCATTCGTCGGTTCGTCGAATAGGATCAACCCCGCCTTCGTTGCAAGACCAAGCGCCGTACTGAACAGCATCTTCATCCCTTTGGACAAGGTGCGAACTCGCTTGTGCATCGGCAGCTTGAACCGCTCCATCGCCGACGTAAAGAAGAACAAATCGAATTTGGGATAGATCATTCCGTACCACGCAGCACATTCCCGAATCGTGTACATTTCTAGCGCAGTTGGAGCATCGGGTACGAATACAACATCCTGCTTGCATGCCGCATGTGTGTGCGTGTGAATATCCTTGCTGTCATACGATACACTGCCCTGATCTGGGTCGTATACCCCAACCAACGTCCGCAGTAAGGTGGTCTTACCCTCTCCATTCCGTCCTACGAGTCCAATGATTTTCCCTGGTTCAATCGTAAAGCTTACTCCGCGAAGTATCGGTTTCCCATCTATTGCTTTATGGACATCCGTCACTCGCATCATGATTCATCCCTCCACCATTCCTCCGAAGCTTGCTCCACCATCTCTATAAATTCCTTCCGTTCCAGCCCCAAATGTTTCGCTTCAACGGCGATGCGGTTCAATTCATCCTTCAGCTTCGTCATTCGTTCATTCGCCATCCGAGGGACAGGTGTATCCGCAATGAATGTTCCTTTGCCTCGAACCGTCACAATTACTCCTTGGCGCTCTAATTCCTGATAAGACTTGCTCACTGTATTTGGATTTACTAACAGCATTGTCGACAACTCCCTCACGGACGGCACCTTGTCTCCGCTTTGCAGCGCTCCCTGCGCAACTAGAGCCTTCATCTGTTCGACGATTTGCTCATAAATCGGCATAGCGCTCTGTTCATGTAATCGAAACATGGCAGCCTCCTTTCACATTTGCAATCACGTAGCAACTTCAAATAGATTCGTTTACAAGTGTACTACTTCAACTAGTACACATAGTACACCTGTAAACCTAAATATGTCAATACATTTATTGGAATACCATGCACCATTTTTCTTATTCTGTGTTACAATATGGCTGGATATTATCAGACCAAGGGGGTCGGATTAATGAGACATTCATTCACGCTCACATGGGAAGGGCAAGAACGCATTTTGCGAGGCGATGCCTTCACCCCTGGCAGCACCTTCAATTCAAAGGAAAAGCCAAAGACAGGTGTGCTTCTTGTAGCCCACGGCTACAAGGGATTCAAGGATTGGGGCATGTTCCCTTATGTTGGTGAACAGCTAGCTGAACGTAGCGGACTCTTGACCCTAACCTTCAACTTCACATATAACGGTGTCGGCCCTTCGCTCGATCGCTTCGATGAACCTGAGCGATTTGCCGTTAACACCTATCAGCGAGAGCAGGAAGATATAGATCGTCTCTTCCACTGGGTACGTTCAGATAAATTTGGCCAGTGGATAATTTCTGAAAGAATCGAATATGATGTATTGCCGGAGACACCCATTTACTTGCTCGGACATAGCCGTGGAGGCGCAAGCAGTCTGCTCTATGCACTCGACCACCCGGATGCGGTAAGTGGCGTAATTTCGTGGAATGGTGTTACGCATATGGATTTGTTCACGGAACAACAGAAGGAGGAGATGAGGCAATCCGGGCGTTCTGCCGTTATTAATGCCCGCACCAAAGAGGCATTGCCATTAGATCGAGTTATGCTGGAGGATTTGGAGGCTAATGTGGAGAGATATGCATTGATTGAACGTATGAAGAAGGCTCATTTCCCCCTGCTTCTCGTTCAAGGCTCCGATGATTTGCCTGGATTCCGCGAGGGATCGGCACAGCTAATTGATAACTATCCTGCAGCGAAATGGATAACCATTGATAATGCCGGACACACATTTAATACGATTCATCCCTTCCAAGGCACGACCCCAGCACTTGAAGCTGCAATCGAGGCTACCTCGGACTGGCTTCATCACCACCCACATTGACTGCCAGCGAAGAACGACAGTACAACCTGAACGTAATCTGCTTGAACCATCGTGATGATTATTGCTTGCATGATAGATGCAGCATTAGAGTATAAGACAGGAGTTGCCTAATTGCCATGTTATCGAAACAACAGCTGATTACGGTCATTATGACTACCATTGCAGGACTAACTGCAGCTTACTTGCTTCATGTTCCACTCCTTATTGGGTTTGCACTCGGCTTCATCGTTCTCACCATCTTATCTCGTCGCCAAGGCAATACATGGACTTCTCTGCTTCGTTATATGAGGGATGGAGCCAAGCATACACTTGGGGTAGCTTGGATACTTATTATGGTCGGACTTATGATTCCCGCATGGACCATAAGCGGAACGATCCCTTATCTTATCGAACAGGGGTTGTCTTGGATCGATCCTGCTTATATGACAACACTCACGTTCTGGTTCTCCACGATCTTCTCCATGCTGCTCGGGACTTCAACTGGGACACTTAGTGCTGTAGGCATCCCTATGATGGGGGTAGCTGCGATTGCGGGCGTTCCATTGCCGCTTATGGCAGGGGCACTCGTCTCCGGCGCATTTGTCGGAGACCGGACATCGCCATTCTCCAGCACGCATCGTCTTGTCGCGGACTCTACAGGGACGAGTGTCGGTCGCCAATACCCAGCTCTCGTGCCTACCACGCTGCTGGCACTGGCTTCAGCGACTGCATTCTTCATGTGGTTCGATACACAGGGGAAGTGGACTGTACCAGAACAAGCACTGCGCATGGAATCATTCCATAGCCACTTCACCTTCAGTCCTTGGCTGTTCGCTCCAGCTGCTGTCTTGATTATCGCAATCGTATTCCGACTGCAGGCTCGTATTGCTTTTACCCTGTCCATTATTGTTGCTCTGGTGATCGGTATATGGCTGCAAGGCGCGACACCAGCCGAATG
This sequence comes from Paenibacillus sp. KS1, assembly GCF_001680695.1. NCBI lineage: Bacteria > Bacillati > Bacillota > Bacilli > Caryophanales > Paenibacillaceae > Paenibacillus > Paenibacillus sp. KS1. The sequence continues at coordinate 8,710 of NZ_MAIS01000002.1, forward strand.
GATGAATGGATTCTTGTTCGGATATGAAAATACCGAGCTCCCTTCCCTTCATACGAAGGGAGTACTGCATATGATTGAGCTTGTCCTATTTATTATGATCGCGGGTGCTTTTAATGGCATATTGGAGGCTACTCGTTCGCTGGAGCCGTATATCGCTGCCTTTATTGGGCGCAACAGCGCTCTGCCAGGAGCAACCATCCGTGTCGGCTTATTTGGATTGTCGTTATCCCTTGTATCGTGCACACAGACACTACCAATCATGATGGCTGGCCGGAGCGTGATGCCGCTGTGGTCGGAACGTTTCCCGAAGGAACAACTCGCAAGGGTGATCGCGGACAGCGCGCTCGTCTTTGCCGCTATTATCCCTTGGAACCTGCTTGCGGTACTATGCGGCACGATATTGGGCATTCCCGTTCATCAATATGCACCGTTCGCAGTCTTCCTCTGGGTTATTCCAATCTGGACACTGCTCTTATCATGGGTAATTGGGCACAGACGCCCACGCAAGCTGAAACCGGCACCTGCTCCAACGGTGCAAGGATTATAACCGTGACTCCAATATAAGATCATGGCGAAGAGAATCATCTAAAAAGCGATAACAATATAAATAAACCGGTTCTACTATGCAGCAGGAACCGGTTTATTTATTTCTGCTTTATTGTTTCTATACAGTGTTATTTTGAATATGTGACGTAGCCTAACTGCTGCTGATGCTCCCACTTCCTGTTTTTCAAGCCGCAATTCCGAAGCTTCCCGATGTCGCCAATTCGCCAAGCTTATTGCTTGCCATGAGTAACCTGAACGGGATTCGAATTATTCCTTGCTCCTACCGCCTTAATTACGAAGCGATAGCTCTGCTTAGAATCCATGTTCTTAAGCACATAACTATATTCGGCTTGATTTGGAAGGGCCGGGACATACAGACTCCAATTTTTCCCAACCTTATCATCCTGCTCATATATTCGGAAACCTCTAACAGGCTCTGATGCAACAGCAGGACGACTCCACGACAGAACCGCATCTCTGCTCTCGAACTTCAGGTGGGCTTGCTCCACTTTGCCAGGCTTGCCGTCCGTTCTTTTAATGCTGTACTCGTCGTATTTCTTAACCCCTTCGTTCTTTGCCGCCGTATAGGACGTGAATTTCAAAACATCGTTCGATATCGAAACATCAGTGAACATCTTTTTGAACGGCTGTGCGTCAATGACTGCAAAATAATCGTCATACCCCGGATGTTTTTCGTAAAATTTCCCGCCTACTGAGTTTGTCATGAGGTACACGGAGCCTTTCGGATCGACTACATTTCCCTCTTTATCCTTCACCACGTTTTTGATCGGCTTATCATTGATCATTTGGTAGGATCTCATATACATATGGTCATGGGCTTCGAACACAATATCAATTCCCAGCTCATCGAATACGGGTACCAAGTATTTTTTGTAGAACTGGATTCGGCCATCTTCCCATTGTCCAGCATTGTCTCCTGCCGAGTAAGGGCCTTTGTGGAGCGACACGAACTTCCATTTCTTATCAGTCTTCGCAACCTGATTTCTCATCCAGTCCAATTGAGCGTTGAATTCGGGATCCACCCACTCTAGTTCTCCTTTTTTATTCAATCCGCCCTCAAACTGGGAATTGAATTGCATGAAGAGCGCGTCCCCATATTCGAACGCATATACGGAACCGTCGTGAGTACCTTTCACTACATCCTTCGGCAAGTTAAAATGGTTGTAGAAATTATTGTTGTCCGTAGTTTCGTCCCCATCGTAATCTCTCACCTCATGGCCGCCAAGCACGGGCACAAGCGGCACTCGGGCAAGTTCCTGCTGAGGGAGGCCCAGAAACCACTGCCACTGTGATTCCAAATCACCATTGTCGACCAAATCCCCGGTTAATATAAAGAACTTCGGATCCACGATATGCTCGATCGCTCTGCGGAACGTATCCTGCCAGAGTTCGAATGTGGACTTGCTGGAGGCTTGCGAATCCGATCCTACGATAAAATGAAAATCTCGATTGTCTGCGTGATCCGTAGTAAATGAGCCGATAGCTCCCCATCCGTCCGCATCCCCATTTCCTGCCCGATAACGATATGACGTCCCCGGCTTGAGATTATCAGCCGTGACCTTATGGCTTGCGAATTTCGTTTTTTTCTTGGAGGATCGATCGCCTTTTACCATGAATGTCTCGATAATTTCGGAACTTCCCGTATAAGTAGTCGCCTTAGCTTCCGGAAATGTGCCGTTCTCCATTTCGGAGGCTTCCACCACCTGCAGCTTCGTGCCAGATACCTCCTTCGGCGTATACCAAGCAAACGCCAGGCTTGTCTTGGTTCCTCCATTGAAGGTCATGTTTAATAACTGCGGCGCCTTGAGTGAGCTGTTCGTTTTGGGTACGCCATGAACAACGATATCCTTGATTCGACTTGAGCCGGTATCGCTTATCGAGCCGCTGCCTGACACTTTTGAATCAGAGTTTACGACCCAACGAATATATAATCGCTCCCGATCGGCTGCACCGCTTGGCAGCGCAATACCGTTTAACGAGCTGGCAGAACTGTATTCCGTGCCTAGCACAAGTGTGCCTTTTTCAACGTCCGTCCACTTGGCCAGATCCGTGCTAATTTGGAGCTTGAAGTCCCTAGGCCCAGTACTGGAGGACTTCTGCTGCGAAGATACTGTAATTTGCTCCAGTCCCTTCGTCGACAAGGCGGCTAGCCATGCTTTCTTGCCTTTGCCCTTGTCCCAACCTTGATAACGGATGCTCTTTTCGTTCTCATCGAATGTAAATCCTATTCTGGAACTCCCACCGACCTCCTGGATAAGCGTAGCGGAATCTTTGGATAAACCGAATGCAGCATAGAAGATGCCAGGATCGTTCTTTAGGTTTGCAAATTCCCATTTAGCCACAATCTCTGCACTTGCAGACACGTTCAGTTCTTCCTCCGCGCGAGCAGAACTCATGCTGGAGACTGCCAGCATAATAACCGCTAGCCATACCGACAACACGCGATAACCATTCGCCAATTTAATACGCTGCTTTGCCATTCCATCGCCTCTTCCCATTCAATGAATTGAGTTCCTTGATATTGAATAGATAACAGAAAAATACAAAACTAGCCACTTATATTATACATATTATGGAATAAATGGGCTACTGAATTATTACCGTATTGCATAAGCCGTCACAGTCCGTTCACTTGTTTTTTGGTTCGATCTGATAGAATACGGGTAATTCTCAGAATAACATTCTTCAGCGCAGCAGCGCACTCACGCTGTACGCAGACACAGTCAGCAAGGAGGATACCTATGACGACTCTATATTCGGACTTACGCACGAATGCCAATGTCAAACACTCTATTTCTACACTCCAGCATCTCCTAGCGTCACTTACTCAGCAAGAAGTCATCACATGTCATCTCCCATTCATCGAGCATACGCTTTATCCTGAATATTCGATTTTCATATATACAGAACAGCAGCTTAATCATCCAGAATCTCCATTCCGTTTGAAACGCAAGCTTCAGGAAGATGAAGTTGTCATCGCCTATTTAGAATCCCGCGGGTTGCTCGTTGCCGCTGGCTCTGAATCTGCATTGTCTACAGCTTGCCTGAAACTAGGCAGCCTGTTTGAGGAACAGTGCGCAGTACAGCCGCAGGCCGCACGCCCTCGATTAAAAGAAATATTCTGGCAGGGCGTATCCCATGATGCACATCCTCGCGCGATATAACCGAAAGTGAAGGCGAATAAAGCAGGCATGCATGATACCGAGTAGTTCGGAAAGCGTCCAATGTATACAAAAAGGCAAGCATCAAGTGCGATGCTTGCCTTCTGTAATAGGTAACTGCTTTTCAGCGGCGTACCTGTTATTTCGTTCTGTTAAATGCCGGGAATCGGGGAACGCTTATGTTCCGTCTTCTGATATTGGCGCTCGATCTTCTCGCGCACGTCATCCGGTATGTTCTTACCTTCGAGATAGTCGCTATTATGCTCGTACGTAATGCCAAGCTCCTTCTCATCGGTTTGGCCTTCCCACAGGCCTGCTGTTGGCGCCTTATCAATGACGCTAGCAGGGACACCAATATGCTTCGCGAGTTGGCGCACTTGACGCTTATTCAGAGAAGACAATGGCGTAATGTCCACTGCTCCGTCTCCCCACTTCGTATAGAAGCCAGTCAACGCCTCAGAAGCGTGATCAGTACCTACAACTAGCAAATTCAGATCAAAGGCAAGCGCGTACTGCACAACCATCCGAGTACGAGCCTTCATATTTCCCTTATTTGGAACACTCAAGGAACGTGCTTCCGGCAGCTGCTTAAGCGCCGCTTCTACCTCTTGGGCGGCTTCATCAACCGCTTTAGCAATATTCGTCTCTACCGTATGCTTCAGATTGAATGCTTGCGCGGTTGCATAGCTGTCAGAAATATCTGCCTGGGTACCATAAGGCTGGAACACGCCAAGCGTCATATACTCCTTGCCTGTCTCTGCAGTCAATTCATCCGTCGCCTGCTTGCATAATCCCGTCGCAACCGCACTGTCAATCCCGCCGCTAATCGCGATCAGAAGCCCCTTCGTTCCTGTATTCAACACATACTGCTTCAAGAAGTCGACCCGCTTGCGCACCTCAGCATCTGGATCGATCTGTGTCTGCACGTTGAAGCGCTTGATAATCTCTTGCTGTAAACTCATTATTTCGTCCCCTTCCTACAAGCATCCGTGCTTGGCCTACAATTCTATAGAAAATCCCCGCATCACAAGATGCGGGGCATAGTTAACTTAGCGGCAGAACTTATCGTATGCAGCCGTCAGATCAGCAGCAATCTCATCTGCTGAACGATTCTCTACTTGATGACGCTCGATGAAATGCACCAGCTCGCCATCCTTCATCAAAGCGATCGATGGAGAAGAAGGCGGATATGGCGCAAAGTATTCGCGAGCCTTCGCCGTTGCTTCCTTATCTTGCCCAGCAAATACGGTGAACAAGTGGTCAGGTGTAGCATCATTCTCTAACGACTTGCGTACGCCTGGACGGCACAGTCCAGCGGCACAACCGCATACTGAATTGACAACAACAAGTGCTGTTCCCTTCGCTGTAGCCAGCTTCTCTTCCACTTCCTCTGGTGTTCGCAATTCAACGCAGCCGATGGAAGTTAACTCGTCACGCATAGGTTGAACCATATCACGCATATATTGCTCAAAAGACATGGACATCCGTACTTCACTCCTACTCTATAAATAATTCCGTTGTCAGTGATGGATGAGTACCATCGGACACTGTCGCTACTATTGTAACCATTTGTAGTGAAGTAAAGCAAGGGAAAGCCGAAACCGATAACGGTTCCGGCTCGCTGACTTCTACCAGTTAGGCCCTCATTACTGAGGAAGCTCCATGACCGAAGATCGCATCCTTCTACGTAGAAGGGCGATTCGGGCCATTCAACTTCTTATCGACTCCGCAGGTATCATTCGCAGCGCTGTTTTGCTTGTCTTGCTTGCGCTGTTCCTTTGAATCTTGGCTCATCGCATAGGCCTCCTTTTCACAAAGTCGGTTCTATTATGCTCAGGCAGCAACTGACCTATCCTTGTGATGCAGGAGGCTCTACAGGCATTGCAGCCTCATCCTGCGTATTCTTATGCAACACTACCCTTTCTCTACTGCGGGTTACCATATAACCTGCCACTAGCATTGCACTGTAGATCCACTGCTCCGCTGTTAAGTACATCCATGTTGAACCATCGCCATATGCATAACTTCCAAGCATGCCGACCACACCGCATACAACAAAGGCGATCTGTGCGTCAATAAGCGATCCGAGCCTTCTCTGACGAGACCAGAGCAAGGCCAGGAGAACGATACAACCGAGTGTCTCAGCCGGCGGTATTCCCTCCACCTGGAATCCGCTAAGCTGAAGTAGCGGTGTAAATCCCGGGGCCTGTCCACCATTAAGCGTATAGAGCCACCCATAAGCCGTTACGTAAGTCAACATACTATGCGACAATAGATCAATGAGCACGGGATAAGACAACTGATGCTTGCGTATGTATAAGGTCGTCCATACCATAATGCCGAGCACAAGCAGGATGTTCCCCTCTGTGGAAGTGCCTGTCATGTATAGCAGCGAACGAGGCTGCTTCCACAGGATTGAGGGCGTGTCCCATAGAAATCCGAACTTCTCATTGAGTATGACGACAAGGATAACCGTCATTGCCCAATCTCCATAACGTCGCGAGATACCACCTTCCGCGCGTGCCCGGAGCGCCACCGCCCCAGCTGCTAGAAGCAAAGAGAGCAGGCTAACGAGCAGTCCCCAATGAATTGTAAAATTGCCAAGCTGCATGACGCTCACCCTATCCACCTCCAAGCTTCATATTAGCGAAAGACTAGACTTGGTTCAATGCTTCCTCCTTATCCGGCTGTATATTCCCTAGTTGTACTGGATGCTGCGCATGTGAAGAGTCCCATGCAACTGCTGGAACATGAACCGGAGAGCGACTCGTCTGATGTAGGCGAAAGGCTGCCTCGAACACCGTTCCATCTTCCCCCGTATGCACCTCTATCGTTCCATCATGCTGTTCGACAATACTTAAGCACAACGGCAAGCCAAGGCCCGTACCCTTTGATTTCGTTGTGTAAAATGGCTCGAATAGCCGCTCCGCAATGTCGGCGGGAATACCAGGACCTGTATCTTGAATACGCAGCTGTACTCGCCCTCCAACAAGTCTTGTTTCGAGCGTAAGCACGGCTCCTGCTTCCATCGCTTCCATCGCCTCCATGGCGTTGCGCGACAGATTCAGAATAAGCTGCTTCATCTCCTTCACATTGACTGGGAAAATCGGCACATCTTCCGCAAGCTTCAACGCAATCTCTTGACCTCTCATATTTGCATCAGCCCAAAGCAATGGTGATAACTGACGAATAATGTCATGAAGGTGAATCTGTTCTTTCTCAATAATACGATTTTGCGCTAAAGCGAGAAAGTCGTTAATGATGCTGTTTGCTCTATCGATCTCTTCCATTACGATTCGATAGTATTCCTTCAAATGTGCGGGACTCTTCTCTTGGAGCAGCTGCATGAACCCACGAATAACCGCCATTGGATTACGAATTTCGTGCGTGATGCTTGCCGCCATCTGCCCGACTAAGCTTAAGCGATCCATCTTGCCCAGTTCTGCACGCAGCTTCGACAGCTCCGTAATATCATGCAGCATGCCGACAGCCCCTGTTATCGCTCCAGTAGTTTCGCTTCGAATCGCACTTGTACTAACAACGTACTCTCGTTCGTCCAACTTCACTACTACGCCTTCTATCTTCTCTCCCGCGAGTGCACGATACATGCCGTCGTACAAAGTTGGAAAATCCCCCACCTGTGTCAACAGGCAGCGAAAAGGACGGCCGAGAATGTCTCCCTTTGTCACATGAGGTGCTGCATTCTGCATGCTGCGCAGCATCATATCATTTACAGCGGTTATATTGGTCTGTGCATCAACCGCGATGACACCGAGCGGTGTCGTGTCTATTAATAGATTCAGCTTCTCTGCTTCTTCACGATATTTCGTAGAGACGATTTCGTATCCTTGTACAAGGAATAGCTTCTCCCTCGTCTCCTCCATATAGTACACAGCTAAGTAAGCGGTTAAGAGAAAGGCTGCTCCTAGCATGAGCATCGATAGAAGCATACTGCCATCAATGACTCGTTCATGTCTCCACAGCAGCACTCCATAAACCAAGGAATAGAGAACAATGCCCGCGAAGGAGAAGGACAAAATAATAGCGACACGTTGGCGGAATCCGGAATGACGGAAAGAATTAATAAAAGCAAACAATAGCGGGATCATATAAATGAGTGCATCACTCCACAGCTTCTGGGGATGCCCATCGTGATAGAAAAAACCAAGCATACCTAAATATAATCCAATCATGAGGAACCCAACCCGATATCCGCCATACATTACTCCGAGCATAAATGGCAAAAATCGAAAATCAAACGGCTGGGGCATTTCTGTATAGAAGGAAAATACGATGCACAACAGCATAGAAAAAGCAGAAGACAATCCTATGACGAGAGGGGCGCGGGACACCCGCTCTGGCTTCAAGGAGCAGACTTGATAGGCAATCGCTGGTATGCAGGCAATAAGGCTTTGCAGCAAGACTTCCTTAAGTGCTACGTACATACAGTTCTCCTCTGTTAGGATAGGAATGGTAGGATTGGCTTGATTAAAGCATAAAAATGAGGGCTTTTCAATGGAACAGCCGAACGTTTTAGCGAAGTTTTAGTTTTTGCGATACAATAGGCTTCAGTAACGGATGCGCAGTGCGTATCCTAACCCTGTCAAAGACCTGTCAAAGGAGTACAAAATGGAACGAACCGATGTTATCGTCGTAGGTGGCGGCCCCTCTGGACTTATGGCATCCATCTCTGCTGCACGCAGCGGAGCCAAGGTAATTCTCGTGGATAAGGGAGACCGACTTGGCCGCAAGCTTGCTATATCTGGCGGAGGACGCTGCAATGTAACGAACAATAAACCACTGGACGAGCTGATTCAGCATATTCCTGGCAATGGGAGATTTCTGCACAGCGCGTTCAATCATTTTAACAATCAGGATATTATCGAGTTCTTCGAGAATCTCGGTATTGCATTGAAGGAAGAGGACAATGGCCGTATGTTCCCTGTGTCAGACAAGGCGAAGACGGTCGTTGAGTCACTTCTAGGAGAAGTACGCCGATTAGGAGTAGCGATTCGTGTCAATCAGCCTGTCGCACATCTGCTGTACGAGGATGGTTCCGTCCAGGGTGTGCGCTTCAAAGATGGATCCGCATTGTATGCTCCAGCGGTTATACTGGCTACCGGCGGGAAGTCTGTTCCTCATACGGGCTCAACAGGAGACGGCTATGCTTGGGCAGAGGCAGCTGGACATTCCATTACGGATCTGTATCCGACGGAAGTGCCTCTAACCTCAAATACGTACTTTATTCGTGAGAAGCTGCTTCAAGGATTGTCCTTGCGCGATATTCGGATCACGGTATGGAACAGCAAGGGGAAGAAGATTATTGAGCATCAAGGCGACCTGCTCTTTACCCACTTTGGCCTGTCCGGCCCTGCTGCACTTCGCTGCAGCCAATTCGTCGTGAAGGAATTGAAGCGTTCCGGCCTTCAGACCGTACAGGTCACCATCGATATGAAGCCTGATCTGACACTGGATGAGCTTGTTCGAGATTCGCTTCGCATTTGTGCCCAAGAACCAAAGAAAGCTATTAAGAATGTACTGAAGCATCTGCTGCCTGAACGAGTAATCCCGCTTCTGCTTGAACAGTCTGGCATCGATGAAGGTACCACATACGACCATATTCCGAAGCAGCCATGGCAGGAGATGTGCCAATTGATTAAGGCATTCCCTGTGAAGGTCAACGGCACGTTATCGCTTGAGGAAGCCTTTGTTACAGGCGGCGGTGTAAATCTTAAGGAAATCGATCCGAAGACGATGCATTCCAAAAAGGCGCGTGGACTCTATTTCTGCGGAGAAATATTGGATGTTCATGGCTATACGGGCGGCTATAACATTACAGCTGCCTTCGCAACTGGCTATACGGCAGGGATGCATGCTGCTCAGCAGACCCTACATCAAGCATAACAAGCAAACAGCCTGCTCACAGAGCAGGCTGTTTGTCTTCTATCATTAGATATGGATGCCGCCAGGGAAGTGATTCGTCGTCTCATCATCAAACATCCCGTATGCTTCTTCATCACGATGTGACAAGTCATCATGACTCGGATTGTGCCTAGCAGACGCATAGCGGTCATCATCTGCCCAATCCTCATTGACCATATGGGCCGGGATAGGGATATAATTCATTCCATAGGCTTGATCCATAACGGACATCTCCGTCATACTCGCTTCTTCTAGAAGCTGGCCGCCGTGCGCCTCTGCGATCTCAAGCGCAGAGGTCAAATCTCGCTTGTCTACATGGATATGCAGTTCTGTCTCACTAGCGCTGTCGTAAGCAGGCGTATATCCTAGCTCCTCCAACGTATCGAACGCCAATCTTGCACCTGCAGGATCCGAGAATCGGAACCGAATCGCAGTCGTATCTTGCATCCTCGTTCCTCCTATTCGAATAAGCTTACGTTAATATACCCGCCAGACAGGAGGAACATACACACAATCTGTCCTGCAATTGGTTGTACGAGCAGTTGCCGAATACTTTATTCAGTAGAGGACAAACGTGACTGTTCTTGTCTCTCCTCCATTTGCTTCTTCTGCTTCCACCCACGCAGCGTAACAATTGTATTGCCGATGAAGGCAGCCATCAGACCACCTCCCGCTACATATAGCGGAATCATAATAGGTGTTGCAGCAATACCTGCAGACAACCCCCACAGTACGCCTGGCCCTGCACATAAGACACGCGCCATATGCGCCGAGGCCTGCTGCAAACTCTCTGAGCGGAAGCTGAACATGGACGCCACATCACCATCGATGAATTCCTTCCAATACGTGCTCAGCCAGTATCCGAGAATACCGCTTAGCACCGGCCCTATAAGAATGAACAGACCATGCAGTGAAGTGATATAAGAAGCACTCATTCCAATAAAGAGGAGCTGCAAATAAAACTTGCGATGCGTGCTGCTTCGAAGCAATGACTTGACCGCGATAGCTCCAATAAGGCGGCCTGACTCATTCGTCTTCATGAAGTAGCCCGACTTCGGGAACAACATTGGGCGTGTCCGTTTGCGCCGTTGTGCTCTATCCACGCTCTGCGACAGCAGCATCGCCGTTAATTGCATCTTGAGCTCGCCCTCCCGTTCAACATCATGCTCAAATGTATGCTGAACATGGTTTCGCCAGCGAATAAGGGGGAAGCAGCTGACCAATATAATCGAGCCATAGACGAGCACCCAACTCACATGAATACCGAGCAAGTAAAGAATAACTCCATACAAGCCAAGAGCTGCCACCCCTGTGACAAAGCGGATCATCCAACGTGCCCAACCTGAGAAAGCAGCCAAATTATAGTTCCGTACTAATCCTGCTAAGTAGGATAAGGAGCTAATGGAAAATCCAATCGCGAGTAAATCCGTACTATGCAACGAATACCCGCGTATGAGCCATGGAGCAAGCAGTAACAGTATGACGGCCGTTATAATCGTTCCTCGCAGTGCATATTGAATTAACCCGAATCGAACAAGCGGCTTCCACCAATGCGGCTGCTGACGAAGGAAGAGAATATCCCCGCCTTCCACCCAAGTACGAAGTGATCCACTTATGATAGGCAGCAGCAAGGGAAGCAGCCAGATCGCTATAGGCAGCTTCAGCCATGCAGCATCCAAGGGTTCCACCCACCATCCCCAATAGAACTTAACTCCTAGGAGCAATAGCGGTACGACAATATACAACCATACCGTCCAATCCAATGCGATACGAAGTGCCCGCCATTGATACACCATATTCGTCTGGAAGCGGCGGAAGGCAAGTGTTTGCGGGGATGTTACCTTCATCGTCGACAATGGACGAACCTGTCCCTCGCTCCCCATTAGGTCAACACCTCGAAACAATCGAATAGGGTTCCATCCGGCAACCCGCTTATTTGCCGCACTTCATCAAACGTCCCTCTTGCAACCACGCTTCCCTGATGAAGCAGGATGAAGCTGTCGCAGACGCGCTCAGCCGTGTCGAGTACATGCGTACTCATGAGGACGCCCGCTCCCCGCTTGCGTTCCTCCTCAAGCATACGGAGGAACTTCCGCGTTGCTCGTGGATCCAAGCCAATGAAGGGCTCATCCACGATGTATAATGACGGCTTGAGCATGAAGGCAATGATAAGCATCAGCTTCTGCTGCATTCCCTTCGAGAAGCTCGTTGGGAAATGGTGCTTCACCTCTGTCATTTGAAATTCGGTGAGCAGATAATTCGCCTGCTCGACAAACTGTTCCTGCGGCAGATCATATGCAGATGCAGCGAGTTCTAAATGCTCCCATAATGTCATGGAGTCATAGAGGACAGGCTGTTCAGGCACGTATGCATAAGTTCCATTGCCATCCCCTATCCGAACGCTGCCAGCAACATCTCGCATAATGCCCAGCACGGACTTGATTGTCGTGCTCTTCCCAGCACCGTTCGGACCGATTAGCCCTACCAATTGACCCGCTTCTACTTGAAACTCGATATTATGTATTTTAGACTCGCCTTTCTCATATCCTGCAGATTGTATCCTTGCATCAAGAACAACCATGCGGATCTCCCCCTTTATCTTAGGCATAGCCAAGCTGCTGTACCTAACCGTTCTTCTAACTTTTAGTTTACTCTATCGTATCTATTCTTGCACAGAGCTGGGCAGTTTCAATGTACTGAATGCCAGGTTCAGCCAAATGTTACCGAATTGCCCTTTCTAAATTTGAATAATTCAAAATTTTTTTGTTCATTGTTTCACAAGTGTGACAAAAGACATTTAATCTCCTATCTCCTTCGATATACGATAAAAGAGTAAATCAAGAAATGAGGGGGATTCGTATGTCTGAACGAATCGATCATGAGACCGAAGCTGCCTTGCATTTATTCCGTGTCTTCTCTAAGGCATTCAAGAGCGTAACGGATCACTCAGCTGCTGGATGCAAAATAGAAGGATATAATCCGACTGACTTCTCCGTACTCGAAATGCTTTATCATAAAGGGCCTCAACCCATTCAACAAATCGGTTCCAAGCTCCTTCTACAGAGCGGAAACGTAACCTATGTCATTGATAAGCTCGAACGTAACGGCATGCTGCGCCGCCACCCTTGCGCGACGGATCGTCGCGTGATCTTCGCTGAGTTGACTGATAAAGGCCGTGAAGAAATGCAGGGACTGTTCCCCAAGCATTCTCTACTCCTTAAGCGTGCCATGAGCGGACTGACACTCGAAGAGAAAAAAGAGGCTATTCAATTGCTCAAGAAGCTCGGGATCCAAGCAGAGAAGTTAAGCCTTGTCACGAAAAAGGGCTCCTAGCAAATCCATTAGTTAATACGCTTAAATTTCCAATAGGGCTGAATCAACTCACAGAGCGGAAGAACATGTTCTTCCGCTCTTGTTATTTCTCTTCATGACATCAAGTCCAACGTTCTGAATGTCGCACGCGAATATCGCAATAACACGCGCCTCTCCTGCTGCAATTGCTGCTCAATGAGCTTCTCAATCTGATTGAGTATTACACCAGGCGGAGAGTTATTCTCGATCCCCTTCTGCCTCGTACTGCGATACCATTCGACAGCCAGCTTATCAAGCGGGGTTGGACGGAACTCCTTCATCTTCGAAGCCAGCTCCATATATAGTCGATCTGACTGCTGTCCCCCAAGAAACTCGCTTCTGCGCGCTTTATCCAGTAATACTTTGCGAGAAGGCATATACGCCGCAACCGTTGCATCATCGGTCACCCCAAAGAACACGCTCTTCATGAACGACCATGCCAGCTCCTTGTTCTGGGCCTGTTCAGACATAATAAGCGATGCGCCTGTCGAGTAGCCGTACAACTTCATTGGCAAGCGAGTAGCTCTCCACAATCCCTTCATATGCGGCACCCACTCCTCCAATTGCAGCTCTCCCCAGGAACCAAGATACACCATTGCCAGCTTTCCACTCCGCAGCGCTTCATTCCCCGCATCCGTCCACAATCCGACATTTGCATCCAGCCCCTGCACATTAACACGCTGAGACAACAGCAAGCCTTGCGCGATCATGGCATTATTCCGGTTGAATTGCAGCTTACTGTTAAGTAGCGGGAACATGGACTCAAACCACTGCATGGGTTCCCGATCCCACTGAATTAAATAAATGCCATGCTCCTTCAGCTTCTCCGCCATTGCCAGCCAGCGGTTCGGATCCTCCATGTAGATAGCCAATTCTTCTGGGTCTGACGGAAATCCGTATCGCTCCATAATGTCCTTGCGATAGAAGGTGACAAGCGGCGAAGTTGTAATTGGGAGAGCGATAAGACGCTTATTGTCAAAGGATAGTCCAGTATCCCATAAGTCGGGAGAAATATCCGGCTTCAACGTGCTCGCGAGAAAAGGCGCAGCATTTAAGTCCATCAACCCTTGTATCCCCGTAAATTCCCCTAGAAATTCATGGCCAACCTCCATAACATCCGGAGCATCCCCCTGCTCCAAGGCATCCAAATAAGCATCAACATGGTCTTCATAAGAAAAACGCTTTACATTTACCTTCACGCCTGGATGCTCGATTTCGAATTTCTTGGCATAGTCTACATACTGTTGTTCGAAGCACCACACGGTTATAGCGGAAGGCTGCTTAGACTCTACGACTCGCTCATCGTCCTGCAATTGCGGTGGGATCGTGGTCTCATCACATCCGGTTGTAGAAAATATCATGATGATCATCATTGCGAATACAATTAATCTTCGTAATGGCAAGCCCTTCCCTTTCACAAATTAACCTCCATATGCTGCAATTGAATTGCTTCTTAGCTTGCTTGAAAAGTCAGGGAACCTAGCAGCAAATTCATTGGCTGCCAGCGGGGGACTAATATAATATCCTTGGAACTGCCTACAACCAAGTGTGAGCAGCTGTTCAAGCTCCTGAGGTGTTTCAACCCCTTCAGCTGTCACTTTAAGATTCATGCTGTCTCCCATTTGGATCACCGCTTGAACAATCGCAGTATTCACTTTATCCGCGAACAAATGCCGCACAAAAGAACGGTCAATTTTAAGCACATGAGCAGGCAAAGTCTTTAGGCGGTGCAGCGAGGAATAGCCCGTTCCAAAATCATCGATCGCTATCTGAACTCCTCGTTTCTTAAGATTGTGCAATACCTCGTTGACCTGCTCGGTGGATTTATTAACGTATCCTTCCGTTATCTCCAAAATCAAATCACTCGGATTAAACTCACACTCGCGAATAATTCGATCAATTGTCGCGACGAAGTCATTCGTAAGCAATTGCCTTAACGAGACATTCACAGCCAGCTGGAAGGCAGACATCCCTGCATCAGCCCACATCCGGTATTGCATGCATGCAGATCGAAGCACCCATTCCCCAATAGGAACAATTAGTCCAGTCTCTTCCGCGACCGGAATGAACTGTGTCGGCGATATAAACCCTTCATCCCCAGAAAGCCAGCGAAGCAGCACCTCTGCGGCTGTGACTTTCCCCGAGTCATCTACGATCGGTTGATAGTGGAGCAGCAGCTCTCTACGTTCTAACGCTTTGTACAAACGTGTCTCCATAAACATGCGTTCAGGCTGCAAGGTCGGCTGCAGTTCATCATAGAAGACCACTGAATGGCCACCACTGTCCTTGGCAGCGTACATGGCTGTATCTGCTTGCTTAAGCAGATCCGTATATGCATATCCGTTATCCGGATATAAGGATACACCGATGCTGGCAGAGACAAATAGTTCATGAGCCTGCACAAGGAAGCTCTCTCGCAGCCGCTGCAAAATCCGCTTAGCGACCGCGTTGACTTCCTCTCTTGAGCTGTCTTCGAGCATAATGATGAACTCATCCCCGCCATATCGCGAGCTCAAATGCCGGCCGGACAGTTTTGATAGACAATCCGACAAGCGCTGCGCAATTTGTACAAGGAGCATATCTCCTACATTGTGGCCGAGCGAATCATTGATATGCTTGAACCGATCTATATCTATGAACATTAACGCCAATGAACTAACCTTGTTATCCGCATCTTCCAGCGCCCGCTCTACATTCATCGTAAAGTAATGCCGATTGGGAAGCTGGGTCAGCGTATCATAATAAGCAATATGCTGGAGCTTCTCTTCCGACAGCTCTAGCATTTTCGTCTGGTCAAGCAGCTTCTCATTCATGCGCAGCATTTCCTTGAATACTTCCGTTAGCCGATCACTCATTGCCCGGAAATTGATTGCAAGTAAACGAATCTCTCCGATTCGAATGCAAGGCCATTTGACGGTCTTGTCCTTCAGCAATTTATGGTGCATCCCCGCTGTCGCCTCCTCCAAATCACGAAGAGAGCGAACAATAAAGCGGCTTACCGCAAGTGATACCCCGGTAGCCAGCAGGCAGACCATGAACAACATTAAAAACTTGCGCAAATAGACGTCAATCGTCGTTTGTAGAAAATAGGAAATCGGAATAAACCCAACAACCTTAGCGATCGGATGATCGGTCAGCTTGTCCTCCAAAACATAATAACCGTCATTCCACCTTCTTGTTCCATAATCATAATTTCTGTCAGGGGGCAGAATACGGGAAAAAGAGGATTTCACCCCGTAAGCATCCATCCGAATTTGTGAATGATGAGCGGCCATGCGAACAGGTGATTTATTAGGTACAGTATCTTCCATGTACACTGCATTGCTTTCGAACCATACCTCATCACTCGAAGCAACCAATTGGCCCTTATGATTGAATGCAGCCAACTTCAATAAGCCATTCTGGGAATGGAGCTTTAAATTATCGTAAAGCTTCCCTGTCTCCATAATCGATCCGAGATTGAGCCCTTGGCGCTGTTTTCTGTCCATCTTCAGAAGTGCGTCTGTAATTTGAGCGGTTTGCAATTCAATTCTTGCTAAAGAATCCCGTTCGATGTCCTGCTGCATATCGCGACTATCAATCAGCATATTCAGCAGAAACGGAAGGAACACGATTGCGACAGAGAGATGCATCAGCAGCTGATTGAGATACACGGGCTTCGTTCGCAGATCAGGCAACAGCCGTTTCCATGGCATATAGGTAACGACTACATCAGCGATCAGAGCATTCAATAGTCCGCTCATTGCGAACATAAAATATTGAAGTAGTGCTTCTGCGTTGTACTCGTTGGTCTGCAGGCAAAATAAAACCGCTGCAAGGGGAGCTCCGATTCCGAACCAGAACAGACTGTCCCAGAGAAGCAGGAACCCCCTTTTCCGTTCATACATATATCCAACCAATATCATTTCCAATCCAATAAGCAGCAATATAAACGAACCGTAACCTGAGAAATAAAACCCTAGTCCAATAATAAGCGCCATAATTGCCGCCCAGTGCGAACCATACAGAACAAGCATAATGAGCAGAGTGGCCCCACACAACATGAACTCCGCACCGTATGAAAATTCGAGTCCAATTACAGAGAACACTGCAGTGAGAACGGTCAGTATCACGAACAGCATACTTGTACGCAGCGAAGCCAATGGGTGTAACGTACGTGACATGGCAGAGTGACTCCTTTACTGATGGAAGCAGTACATTTCTCTTATTCCGAAATACTTCGACACAAATCCAAAATTTCCTACTTTTGTGCAGGATAATGTAGAATGATTTATTTGCAAGAGCAACAATCCCCCATAAGAAAAAGGCCGTCCTTCCAAGCAGTTCCTACTGCCGGAAAAACGACCTGAGTATCTAGTGTTTTTAGTCAAGTTACGTAAAGAAGTATCAGTACAACTGTCTTTAATGAGATGGAGAAGAAGCTTCATCCTGACCGGATGATTTCCCGGAATTTGTCGACTTAGGCATGAACAACATACATACTAAGCACGCGACCGCGATAATAGCCATTAGCAGGAAGACCTGCCCTAACCCTGTCTCTAGGAAAGAACGCAGTGTTCCCATTAAATCAGGCGACAGCGAGCTTGCACTTTCTGGGTTCAACAGCTTGCTCAGATCCTCATTCGAGACACGCGAGGATACGTCAGGCCCTGCATCTGATACCATCGATGCAATGCTCGCATTTAAGAATGTCCCGAACGCGGCAATGCCAAGCATCTGCCCCAACGACCGTACGAACGTGTTCAATGCTGTTGAAGCACCTCTCATGCTCCAATCAACAGAAGACTGGACAATGACTGTAAATACCGTGAATGACAGGCCGAAACCTAGGCCTGACAATGACATAATGATTACGATCATAATAAGCGGGGTTGTACCCGAAATCGTCGCTAGCCATATGGAAGCGATCACTATCAATATCATCCCTAGCGTCGATGTCACGCGTGCCCCTATCTTAATTAGCATGCGGCCGCCTATAATCGAGCCGATCAACCATCCAATTGACATTGGGGTCAGTGCCAGGCCTGAGCTGGAGGCATTATGCCCTAGTACACCTTGTGTCCAAAGCGGCATATAGGAGCTGATCCCCATCACGATTGCACTTGCAAGGAAGCTGACAAGGTTCGACACCCCGATGTCGCGAATCCGGAACAACTTGAGCGGCACCATCGGTTCCTTCGCCTTCACTTCGATCCGGAAGAAGAGAGCAAGGAACACAGCCGCAATCCCAAACAGTGCGAACATCCATGGAGAATTCCACGCGATCCCCTGACCGCCTGTAGTAATCGCGAACAAGAATGCGGTCATCCCGATGGAGAATGTCGCTGCCCCCGCATAGTCGACAGGCTTGTCCTTGCGCTCCACCTTCTCATGGAAGCACACCATGATCATCCATACTGACACGATGCCGAACGGCACATTGAAGTAGAATATCCAGTGCCATGATAATGAATCGACGAAGAACCCGCCGACTAACGGCCCGACCAACCCAGCAATTCCCCAAATAGAGCTGAATAAGCCTTGAATCTTGGCCCGTTCCTCGTATGTGTAAATATCCGCTACCATCGTGAAGGTGACAGGCATTACAGCGCCTGCTCCGATTCCTTGAAGGGCACGGAATATAATCATCTGCGTCATGGTGCCCGACAGACCGCACAGCATCGATCCCCCTACAAACAGAGCGGAGCCGATAATAAATATGTTCTTACGGCCATATAAATCAGCCATCTTCCCGAACAATGGTGTTGAGATTGCCGTAGTAAGCAAATAAGCGGCATATACCCAGCTAATCAAGGATAATCCGCCTAAATCTGCAACAATCTTCGGCATTGCTGTACTTACTACTGTTACCTCGATTGCCGCCAGAAAGGTCGACAATAGTAGTGCAAGTGTGACAAGCTTGCGGCTTCGTCCAGCTTGCATAGAAGCCTCGTTCCCCATAAATACCCTTCCTTCGTTCCTAAATCTCGTACAGCTTCCGCAGCTCATGATTCACTATAAATTGATGTGCAGTGAGCCCCGATCCATATTAGCATGCATCAATCGCGGGTGCTCTACCTCTTCCCACATACGATCATGTGTGGCAACAATCAACGCGCATCCCTGTTCCGCTTGGCGCAGACACCAGTCGCGAACGAAGGCTGCATGTACCGCATCCAAGGAGGCTGTCGGCTCGTCTAGCAGAATGACTTCAGGTTCGTGCGCGGAAGCAATTGCTAGACTGAGCAGCCGCTTCAATCCAGTTGGCATATCATGCGGATGCAGATGCTTCACTTCCCATAGACAATATTGCTGCAAGCGAGACTCCACTTCCCGTTCCACCTGTTCATGCGTATAGACAGCGTGGCCTTCCCAAGACTGTCCTTCTAGGCGCAATCGCCCGCATTGATTCGCTGCATGGAGAGCATCTCGCAGTTCCTCTTGCACGGACGCTGCAAAGAAGCCCGATTCGGGCTGCTGTGCTGTGAATCCAATAAGTCTTGCCACTTCACAGGATCGCAGCTTCTGCCCCAATTGGCCTGCAATCCACCATTCACCTTCCATGCTGCCGGAGCGCTTCGACAAGCCGCCGGTTATAAGGCGGAACAAGGTTGACTTCCCCGACCCGTTCTTGCCCGTCAGCAGCATACATCGCCCTGCCTTAAGCTGGAAGGTAACATTATGAAGCGCGTCCTCTGTCTGCCGACGCTTCTGATCACGATGAGCAATAGGATGATACCGATAGCTCACCTTCGATAAGTGCAGAAGGACTTCTTCTTCGAGTATTCTACTACACTCGCCCCCAGCACACTCTGCTCGTACAGCAGCATCGTCTCCAGCACTTCCTTGTTTTACAGTGGCTGGCACCTGCATGGACATAATAGTTGTCTCAGCGTTCCCTTCCCACTTCGGAGGTATAATGCCTGCCTCATAACAGAGCTCCAAGCAGCGAAGCTCGTCCTTCGGACGGGATAGACCGTTCAAACCATCCCTTGCGGGATATACAGGCATCTTTCCATCATACACCATTCTCCCATTATGCAACAGAAGAAGCTGTGCATCTTGTATCCAGCCATGCTGCCACTCGTCTGACAGCTCGTCTAGGCGCGATGCGGCTAATACTATCGTCCTACCCTGACTATGCCAAGCTTGAAGCTGCTCTAACAGACGGCGTCGAGATTCCTTATCCATCTGACTCCACGCGTCATCAATAAGCAGCACATCCGGCTCCATCGTCAATACAGAAGCAACAGCTGTACGTTGCTGTTCGCCTCCTGACAACTGCTGAACCTGACGCAAGCGCAGTTGACGCAAATCAGCCTTATCAAGCTGCTCTTCTACTCTACTATGGATGACCTCTCGTGGCAGGCCAAGATTCTCGGGTGCGAAGGCTAACTCATCCTCAACCGTACCAATCACAAACTGCTCCTTGGCCTCCTGCAGGATGAAGCCCCTGATTGGCGCCTGTCCATCCTGCACCATGCCGCAGCTCAATTCACCTTGCTGCTGGCCTTCATGCGACTGCATTGCACCGGCCATCAGCTTGAGGAGCGTTGTCTTGCCGCTCCCATTTCCCCCTGCCAGCAGCACAACAGATCCAG
The DNA here is from genome assembly GCF_001680695.1 of Paenibacillus sp. KS1. NCBI lineage: Bacteria > Bacillati > Bacillota > Bacilli > Caryophanales > Paenibacillaceae > Paenibacillus > Paenibacillus sp. KS1. The sequence continues at coordinate 29,291 of NZ_MAIS01000002.1, forward strand.
ACTTGATACAGAAGCTGCATGGCTGCAATACTGGTTCAGACTCGCCAAAATAAGTAAAGGCCACACGCTCAGCGCGCATGACCTCCTTAGATTGTAGGATTCTCATATTAAACTGGCCCCCTACCATACTACTGCCCGCGTGACTCTCTTCCTAGTGCGAATGGGCGCATTGCTCTTGTAGAAGCAATCCGATCCCCAATCATCTTGGTTAGAGCACCGCACAGCAGCATCCCGCTTATACAGCGGATAATTAAGGTTGCAATAAGTACCCACATCTCATAGTGGATATAACCGAACATAAAGGCCGAAACCACAAACCACAGCGGTACTGCTGCTGTACCTACGAACAGCATGGTGAACCAATTGTATTGACGGTAACGGAATACATAAAACAACGGTTCAATCACAACCGCATAGCATAATGCCGCAGCAATACAGGACCAAGCCCCGTATGCGCTTCCCATTAAGATTTGTACACAAGCGCCAAGCGAATATGTTACCAACGCTGCCCCTGGCTTACGGATAACATATATCGCAAGCAGACCATATATCATGTACAAGCCGACAATCGTTGATGTTAGCATCGGTCCGCCAACAGAGTGCAGCAGCTTATTTACCCAAGATAACCCGGTCGTCATTACACCATTTGCAGCTGCAAGCAATGCCATCAGCACCCAGTCCGCTAGTGTAAGGGAACGGAGAGAGAAACGAGATTCGTTCATTGTAGTTGTTCCATTTCCCATTCTCATAGATGACTCATCCCCAATTCTTCTACTTATGTAACGTTGTGATACTGGTATATGTTAACCAAGAACACACGAACTACCATTAACGTTACAAGGGATAGCATGGAAATGCAAGTCAAATCTATCAACATTGTGTGCGATTATTGTTAACCCAAAAGAATTGTCGCAGTCATAGCTCCTACAGTCGCAGTCGCAAAGCTGATCCCAAGCGCAGTAAAACGCAAAGTTCTCCATGACGTTCGAGCAATGCTTGCCCCGAATTGCTTCACTTCCATTGCTGTCGCTACATTTTGAACGTGGCGCATCGCACTGGACGTAACCGCAGCGACGTATTGCCCCGCTAGACGCACTCGCTCACCAATCCCCTGTGGCGCGGTAAGCTGACGCATCCGCTGTGCCTCACGAATATTGCGCGCTTCTTCAGCGAGAAGAGGGACAAAGCGCAGCGCGATGGCAACGGCGAACGCGAAGCGATTCGGCAGCCTTAGATGATGGGACAACGCCGTGACAACATCACGCGGCTCTGTAGTCGTAGCGTATAGCAATGATGACAGGAACATCGTCAATGCACGCAGCGTCAGCGTGAGTGAAGTACGGCACGCTTCCTCGGTCAGATTCAATCCGAGAATCGTAAGCCGAATCTTGGTACCCGGCAGGACTAGGCACTGGAATAGAAAGAGCGGCAGTGCGAAGCCAAGCAGCAGAATGAGCACCGTTCTCCATCGCGCACCTGACCACCCCGCTCCTGTCACTCCGATGATAAGCAGGGATAAGAACCAACCCAACTGCCAATTCAGCTTCATGCTCATCATAACGGCAAGACCGCTGCCGAACAGCCATATCCCCTTCGTGATCGGATCAATTCTGTTCAGCCACGCTTGCATGTTCGTTCATCCCCTTCTGACTCGCAAGTGTGCTCCAGCAAGGTTAGAATCCGCTTGGCCGCCTGCTCAATTGGATCGTCCGGCATCGAGCAGAGGAACAGTGCCATTGCTCTCGCATTTACCGTTTTGCCGCTTCCCCTTAATATCTCTGACTCTAGAGCTGTGTACGCTTGCTCCGCTTCCTCACGCTGCTTCAAGCTGAACGGCGCACTCATCACTGCATCCTTCAGCAGCCACACTTGATCCAGCAATTGTTGCTGCGAGTTGGACATGCTTACGTGTCCGGAACGCATAAAATCATTCATAAGCGCCATGGTAAGTACAGGCTCGGCATTCTTGCGAACAAGTGACTCCGCAGTCGCATCCAGAACATTCACAATAAAGGTGCACACTTGATCAAAATCCACATTTTTCCGGTCAAATGTCGCATAACTCATGAACTCAATGGTCATACCACTAATAATTGTCGCTAAGTCCATCCAATAAGGTTCCGCTTCCTGACCGTAAACTTCAGCAACCACTTGGCGGAAGGTAAAGAAGCGCTTTGCACGGAAATCGAATACCATATCTCGAATTTCCCGCTTTTTATATAGGTGTGCTTCTTTACGCTGCAGGGTAAGGAACAACTTGAATCTGCCGAACTGCTCCAGAGAAATGTGAATGAGCTTGTTCAGCTTCTGGCGAGCCGGCAAATTGTCAGCGAGTGTATCCCGCGCTAATTCATACATCATCTGATGATAATGGTCGAATATTGTGAACAATATTTCTTCCTTCGAACGAAAGAAGGAATAGACTGAGCCCTTGGCAATTCCGATACGTTCTGCAATTTCTTGAATCGAGGTTTCATGATAACCCTTTTCAGCGAACAGCGAGAGCGCTGTTTCCATGATGAGACGTTTTTTCTCTTCCATGTTCCGTCCTCCGTATGTCATGACTTTCGGTTCAGCCCTTTTTGACCGCCTAGTCAGCATCGTTTGTTACGTTATTCCTACCATACCACAAACATAATATGATGAAAAATATTTTAGTTCCAAAACAATTGACTTCGCGGTCAATCGGGATTATAGTATCAACATGCTATTTTTTGACCCGAAGGTCAGTCGTTCACACAACATATAAACGAGCATGAAAGAAAGGTGATTAATAAATGGCCACAGTGAAAGACCATACGGCATCTCGCCGCAATATGGTACTATTCGGTCTGATTATGGGGATGTTCTTCAGTTCCCTGGAGCAGACGATCGTCGGCACGGCCATGCCAACGATAATTAAGGATCTCAATGGGTTCGCCATCTTCGCTTGGGTAACAACCGCTTATATGATCTGCTCTACAGCAGTCATCCCGCTTGCCGGGAAATTAGCGGATTTGTTCGGAAGCCGATTCATCTACCTGACTGGATGGCTTATCTTCGTTGTTGGTTCAGGCTTATGCGCAACGGCAGTGAATATGGAGCAGTTAATTATTTACCGGGCGATCCAAGGTATCGGCGGCGGTATGCTGATGCCGATGTCCCAGACGATTATTGGAATGATGTTCAGTCCGCAGGAACGCGCCAAGTGGCAAGGGGTATTCGGGGCCATCTTCGGTCTTAGTTCCGTCATCGGTCCGTTCTTTGGCGGATTTATTGTTGATAATATCAGCTGGCACTGGATTTTCCTTATTAATGTTCCGTTCGGTTTATTGTCAACGATCTTAATCTTTATTGGCATGAAATCAATTGATGAGCCTCGAGACAAGAGCAAAAAAATCTCGATCGACTGGCTCGGAATTTTCACTCTTATCCCGGGTATCGTCTTATTGCTGCTTGGGCTGTCGCTCGACCATAACAAGTATGCATGGGATTCTCCAACAAGCATTCTCGTGTTTGCTGGTGCATTGGTGCTCTTCGTTCTGTTTGTCTTCGTTGAACACAGAGCAGAAGAACCAATAATTGATATGTCACTCTTCAAGAGCCGTATCTTCAACGTATCTGTAGCACTCGGCTTCCTCGTTGGTCTTGGCATGTTCGGTGCCATTATGTTCGTGCCAATGTTCATGCAAGGGGTGCTTGGCGTAACACCGACGCAAGCAGGCTCCACGATGACACCAATGATGATTGCCTTGATTATTGCAAGCATCTTGGCTGGACAGCTGGTTCTGCGCATGCGTTATCGTGCGGTTATGACGATGGGCATGATCATTACGTCCATCGGTTTCTGGCTCATGAGTACAATGGGTGTCAGCACTTCAACTTGGATAGCTTATTCGTTCATGGTTGTACTTGGCTTCGGTATCGGTATGGTTATGCCAATTATTACGCTGGTTGTACAGAATGCATTTCCACGCGAAAAGCTGGGTACAGTCACTTCCGCTACGACGTTCTTCCGCTCTATCGGATCGACGATCGGGGCAACCTTGTTCAACGTTATTATGAACAGCGTTATTGCAACAAATATTGCGAATGCAACAGCTAGTGCTGATCCAGGAACGCAAGCCGTTCTGAGTAAGACCGGCACAGATTCCAATACACTGTATCAGTTGCTGATTAACAGCGATTTGCTGAAACAGCTTCCTGAGGACTTGAAAGTGAACGTGCTGAATACGATCAAGGATGCTTGGTCTGCTTCCTTCTCCACTGTCTTCTTGACAGGTCTCGGCTTCATCGTGGTCGGTATCTTCGTTGCATTGCTGATCGGCAACGGACGTATCTCCCGTGAGGCGATGCAGAAGCGCAAGCCAGGCGAGGGCTCTGACGATACAATGACACAGCCACAAGCTTCTTCGAATTAATACTCGCCTACCGGCGAATAGATGCAACAAAGGAAAAGCAGCAAGCCGTTCCCTTCGTGGAATAGGCTCGCTGCTTTTTTAGCATTTTGATACAACGTTTGTTTCTATATGGATACTAATTATACAAAGGGTTGGACAACACTGATTTGACCAGTTGTTTCAGGTCAACTTGCTCAATTGGGCCGTTGTCGCCCACGACATTTTGAATATTGCTTGGCAATACTGACTTGTCCTCTTGATAGTGATAGGCAAGCTTACCGATATGCTTCAAGCTGAACTCAGGGCTTCCTACCACCGTGAACGCCCAAGAGTTCATGTTCTCGCGAGCTACATTTACTTCATTCTGTCCGTTATCCGCAACAACTGCTTTTACAACATCAACCTTGCCTCGTCCTAAATTAGTAGCTCGGAACTTCAAATTCAACAATACGCTGCTGCCATTAATACCATTATAGCGCCCTTTACTTGCTGTAATGAAGCGGAGCACATCGGAATCTTTCTGATGAATGATCATCAGCTTATTATCAGCGTATGCATCAACGAGCTCGAAACGCGTTTTGTCATAGGTTAAGCTGACATCTTCTGCATAAATATTTTTGACATTATCAAGCTTAATTTGCACGTCAAACGTTTGATTCAAGTACACGGTATACGTCACAGAAGTTACGCTCACTTTCGGCGTATACACGGCGTCTGGATTGTATGGGCGCAATTGCCCGTCAGATGGTACATCCACGGCGCTGACGAACATAAGCTTATCGGTCTGGTTGATAAATTCAATACTGTGCTCGCTATTCGATAATCCTGTCAATTCATAAGCCAGACGTGGATTGTAGTAATCAGAAGGAATATTTCTCATTGAAATCGTGGTGTAAGGTTTTTTATCAACAATAACTGTAATGTTATCGGATATATCATAGGAGCCATATCCATAATTTTGTGCGATGAGGCGAACCGAGCTGCCGACAAAGTTGAACTTTACTGAAGCGCTTCTGGAGCTGGTTTGTTTCGCATTACCACTATTCCACCAATTTCCGCTATACATAATTTCGGAAGAATACTGGGTGTAACGCTTCCAGCCGTAGTCTGGATTATAGGATGGATCACCTATGCTGCTTGCTCCAAATGCTGTCGAGACTGAAAATACTAATAGGAATACGAGTCCCATGATTATAGACGGGACAAACTTATTGCGCATGATTCATAACCTCCAATTTTTATAGATTCACTCTGATTGTAATGGGGATATGAAAATAATCCCAAACAAGTTTTGTTAAACCTGTCAGCTAACGTTCAAAATTCTCCCTTTTTCGATAATAATCGCGTTCTTCATTAATGAGCCTATTAGTTGATTTCATGAGATGAGATGTGATGCATGCTGCCTAATCGGAATTACAATATCCTGCATTTTCCCAGTTTCAACTGGACGCAAAAAAAGCAGCCCCTGCTTAAGGAGCTGCTTATCTAAATCCACTATTTTATTGCTGTTTCATGTATGTGCGGTGCCAGAGGGCGAACACATGCAATGTCCAAATCTTGCGGGAGTAATCTCCTTGTCCATTCTTGTGACGGCGGAACATATCTTCAACAGCCGTCAAATTGACGAGGTGGTCAATACCGCTTGCGGACAACTCTTCCCACATGATGTTTGCACGTTCCGTGCGCAGCCAGTCGCGCATTGGTACCGGGAAGCCAAGCTTCGGACGGTTCAATACCGAATCTGGGATAATGCCCTGCATCGCTTTGCGAAGCGCATATTTCGTCGTACCGTCTGCAATGCGGTAATGGGCTGGGATGCTGCGGGCCACGTCGAATACTTTGCGATCCAAGAACGGAACGCGCAGTTCAAGCGAATGCGCCATCGTCAGCTTATCCGCCTTCATCAGGATGTCGCCAGGCATCCACAGATTCATATCGATATACTGCATCCGCGATACAGGATCCAGGTGGCGTGTACGGTCATAATAGGTGCGTGCGATATCAAACGGCTTCGTGAAGTCAGCAATCTCGGACTGTGTCGCACGCAGCAGTTCTACCTTCGCATCATCCGTCATAATGTTCGCGTTGCCGAGGAAGCGTTCTTCAAGCGGCGTCGTTCCACGAAGCAAGTAGTTCTTGCCGTAGAAGTTGAACGGAACGGACTGCACCATCTTATGCATCGCACGCTGCATGCCTTCAGGCATCCATGACAGATAACGAAGGGAATGCGGTTCGCGATATATGCGGTATCCACCGAACAATTCATCCGCGCCCTCACCTGACAATACGACTGTGACATGCTCTTTCGCTAAGCGAGCAACCTCATACAAAGCAATCGCGGATGGATCCGCTACTGGCTCGTCCAAGTGCCAGATCGCCCGCGGTACTGCGTCGAAGTACATCTCCTGTGTAATCATGCGATCATAATGCTCCGTATCCAGCTGTCTAGCCGTATCCCGAGCAATAATTGTCTCATTGTTCGCACCTTCGAAGCCGACACTAAATGTCTTGATCGGTTCCATCGAACGCATCAAAGTAGATGTAATCGTCGAGTCAATCCCACTGGAGAGGAAGCAGCCGCGCTCCACTTCACTATGAAGATGGTGCTCTACGGAGTCGCGCATGACATCGCGAATTTCCTCGATAATTTGTGTCAATGGACGATCCACAGGCTCGAACATTGGATCCCAATACTTCTCAATGATCGGCTTCCCGCCGAACGGGATTGTGATAGAGTGCGCAGGTGGCAGCTTATGAATCCCTTGATACATCGTGTTCGGATCAGGTACGTATTGGAATGTTAAATAATTATAGAAGCTGTTCATGTTCACTTGGCGTTGAACACCTGGAACCGCCAGCAAGCTTTTAATTTCCGAACCAAAGACGAACATCTCGTCATTTTGATAATAATATACAGGCTTAATCCCGAAATGGTCACGCGCAATAAACAGCTCCTGCTTGTTGCGATCCCAGATGGCGAAGCCAAACATACCGCGAAGATGATGCACACACTTCGAACCATGCTCTTCGTACAGATGAATAATTACTTCTGTATCCGTATGTGTCTTGAATTGGTGCCCGCGATGGATCAAATCTTCACGCAGCTCTTGATAATTGTATATCTCTCCGTTGAAAATAATCCAAATTGAATCATCCTCGTTGCTGAGCGGCTGCGCTCCAACTGCGACATCGATAATGGACAGACGGCGGAAGCCTAGTCCAACACGATCGCCAATCCACAGCTTCGCGTCATTCGGTCCGCGATGGTGGATCAAGTCCATCATCGAGCGTACTACTTGTTCAGAAGGTTGTTGATCATGAAAATGATATATACCAGCAATGCCACACATAATTGTTCCAAATCCTTTCGCTCGTTGCATATGGCGTAGAACGTACTCAGTTCCCGCTCAGAACAAGGCAACACCCCGCAGAGGCGGGGCTTGTCTATGCAATCATTATAAACGTTTTTGACGAAATGTGACACAGGCTTGCAGCTAAATCAGCGGCATTTCTGTGTGTAATGTTCATGAAAGTACGAATAATCAGCCTGCAGCCATTTGTATTGCCGCATTGTTCAAGCTTTCTTATGTATATAATCCCGCTTCGGAATGTTATTCGACCCTCGAGTTCGTTCTTTCTCTTACCCCGTTCCATTGTAACGGACAATGGCTCCGAAATCCAATCCATCCTGCTCTTGCAATTCATACCACTTCACATACAGGTATATATGGTCATAGTCTATATTGGTAAGCCCATTACCCGTTCAGGCATGACAAGAATCTTTCCTTAGCTATGTGGTCAATGCTTCAGTACTGTAAGCATTACTTGCGATGGTTGCTTGGAGTCCGGTTAAATCGACAGCAATCTGCACATCCTAATCCGTATCCGCGGACAACATGCTTGACTAATGTATACGTGATTGGAGGTCTGACAGCAATGCTGACACCGATTGCATTTGGCATTATTATCTTTTTGTTACTGTCTGCTTGGCTCATTCCCCATTATGCTGTTCACTATATGACACGCTCCAAATGTTCCACCTACGAGCGCTGTCTGGAGATGCTTGAACAGCAGGGGGTCTTCACTCGTGAACAATTTGAAGCTTGCCGCAAAGAAGAAGTCACTATCCGAAGCCATGATGGCATTAAGCTGCACGGCTATTATATGGAGAAATTTCCGAATTCACGCCGGATTGCGCTAATTGTTCACGGCTATACAGGAGCTCTTCCTTGGTCAGCTCAATTTATGGATATGTTCACCGAGCAAGGCTTTAATGTACTACTTATTGATCAGCGCAGGCATGGTCAGAGTGAAGGCAAGTACACAACCTTTGGCTACAAAGAAAAATACGATGTGCAAATGTGGGTGGACTGGATTGTTGAACGGAAGGGGAAGGATTGCATCATTGGATTGCATGGTCAATCGCTTGGTGGGGGAACCGTGCTCGAATACGCAGCAATCCGCAGGCCACAGGTACAATTCATTGTGGCTGACTGCCCCTACTCCGATTTGACACAGCTCATTCATTATCAAGTAACGAAGCTGAATCAAATGCCTGCATGGCCTACTATGGCACTCATTAATCGATTGCTTCTGCGCAAGGCTGGATTCCGCATGGAGCAAGTAAGCCCATTACGAATTATGAAGACGTGCCCCCTCCCCGTCTTATTCATTCATGGCAAGGAGGATCGTTTCGTGCCGACATGGATGAGTGAGCAACTGCATGAAGCGAAGCATGATACATCTTCCTTGATCCTCATTGAGGGAGCCGGGCATGGTACCGCTTATTCCGTTGATCAAGAACGCTACCGGCAAGGAGTAACAACGTTCATACAGACAACCGTTGGATCTCCAAATCATGAAGAAGTGGCAGAACCATTGTCCGATGCCGTTCAAGATACAGTCGAAGTGGTAGAAGAACCTAGTCCCGTACTGGAACCCGGAATCGATCTTATCCCTGATCTCGTTCCTGCTGAAGCCGACAACATGCTTCCGGTCATTTGATTAACTTTGATCGGCTTAGGCGCGTAATTAACCTTATTCACACGCCAACACAACATGTTGTGCTGTTCGAATGGCAATTATTTTTTATCAGCCTTGCTGTGAAGCAAAATAAGTAGAGCAGCCCTTCTCGGAGGAGAAAGGCTGCTCTGTATTTCTTACAATCTACATATGACATTATAAGGACGGAACCGCTTCAAAAGTAAGCTTGTCCCCCGGTGTGTGCAGCTCAAATACGACAATTTGGTTTTCTCCTTGGCGGAGTATTGGTGCTGGAACATAGAGTGTCTGCTGAGGACCAACTTCCCAGTAACGTCCAAGATTGAAGCCATTTACGAACACTACACCCTTCTTCCATCCATCCAAGCGAAGAAATGTATCCTGCGGCTGCTCTTGAATCGATAGCGTAGCCTCGTAGAATGCCGGCTGCTCTCCCTCCAACCCAGAATCAGCTGTTTTGAATTGCAAGCCATTCAGATTCTCCAGCTCCAAACTGCGCACTTCCCAATGGAACAGAAATTGCCCATTCAATCGAACGCCATGCGTAATCCCTTTACGATCATACAGCTCTGATCCATAGTTGACACGCCCCATATTTTCTACAAAAATATCAAGCCGCGCTCCACCCTCTGGAATCGTCACTGCTAGCTTCTGGGGATCCCAGCGCTCCACTATGCCGATTAGCTTCTGATCCAAGAATACATGAGCACGATCGTGAACATCCTGAATCGTCAGCGTGCATTCTGTGCGTGGGCCAGACACTTGAGTGGAATACAAGATAAAGCCATTATTCTGATCATACATTTCCATTGGCTCCGGACATATACTCATCTTCACATCCGTCATAGACGCAAGCGTATCGAACAGCTTCACAGCTCGGTTCACTGTGACTTCACCGTACGCTGTCTTAGGCGTATTCTCAGGCAGGTCACCTTCAGGCAGCGATACATACTTACCGATTACCTCTCGGAATAACCGATACTTCGGTGTAATATCTCCTGCTTCACTAATCGCACTATCATAGTCATAGCTGGTTACCGTTGGCTCGAAGCGTCCCCCGTGATTAGCTCCACTGCCAAATCCGAAGTTCGTACCCCCATGCAGCATATAGAAGTTCACCGAGGCGCCCATTCCCAGCATCTCATCCAGCACCTGCGCTGCATCTTCTGCGCTGCGCGTATGATGCTCTTCGAACCAGTGATCGAACCAACCGTTCCAATATTCCATACACATAAGCGGAGCATCTGGCTGATACTGTTTCAGCTTGTCGAACGCTTCCTTCGGTCTCGAACCAAAGTTGACGGTCGCCAACACGCCATCGGCCATCCCACCCTGCAGCATATCATCACCAGGACCATCTGAAGTGAATAATAGGACATCGATGCCACGTTCTACCAACATGCCGCGCAAAGCTTGCAAGTAAGCCTGATCATTGCCATAGCTGCCATACTCATTTTCAATTTGCACGGCAAGAATTGGCCCCCCTGCTGTCGCAAGCAGCGGCTTCAATTGCGGGAGAAGGGCATCATAGTATGCGGATACCTTCTCTAGGAATCTAGGATCACTGCAGCGCAGCCGCATATCTTCCTTCAGCAGCCAAGCCGGCAGCCCCCCGAACTCCCATTCCGCACATATGTAAGGGCTTGGACGCACAATAACGTACAGACCTTCACGCTCTGCAATGCGGACAAACTCCGCAATGTCAGCCATTCCTTTGAAGTTGAACTGGCCTTCTCGCGGCTCATGCACGTTCCAAGCAATATATGTCTCTACACAGTTGCAGCCCATCGCTTTCACCTTGCGAAGCCGATCTGTCCAGTATTCAGGCACAATGCGGAAATAATGAACAGCACCAGAAATAAGCAGTGTAGGCTTGCCTTGAAGCATAAATTGCTGACCTTCATATGAAAGCGTTGTCAAATTTTGTTCTCCTCCTGCCTTATACCGTTTATTTGTGAAGCACTTATATCTCCATCATATCAATTCCGCCGCAAATGAACATGTATTTTACATACCAGTTTATGAACAAATGTCACAAGAAAAGACTTGCATCCATTTGGCTGATGCAAGTCTACGTTCAATTCCTATTAATTAGGTGATTTCCTATTTTAATTCTTAAATGCCGATGTCTGCGCCTGCAAACGAGTCGCTTGATCTCGCAGCACATCAGAGGAGGCAGCCATTTCTTCCATGACAGCTGTCTGTTCTTGTGTCGCACTCGCTACCTGACGAGTGCCTTCCGCCATCTCATTGACAATGGAAGCCATCCTCCGTGTCTGCTCCAGCGTAGTTGCGAAGCGCTCTGTCTGCTGCTCTACTTCACTTGCAATATCATGAACGGCCTTCGAAGCCTGCTTCGTTACATGTGCGATAGCACTCAGGGCATTTGCAGCTTCATCCTTCTTCGCCGCTTCAACACTTACGATGTCGACTTGCTTCGTAATCAAGCGAACAGCCTGCTCCACCTGAGACTGCATCAGAACGATGCGGTCATTAATATTATTCACCGCAGAAGCACTCTGCTCCGCCAGCTTCCGAACTTGGGATGCGATGACGGCAAATCCAGCACCATGCTCTCCTGCTCTAGCCGCTTCAATCGAAGCATTCAGGGCAAGCAAATGCGTCTGATCAGCAATTTCTCGCACCGTAGTCGATATATCTCCAATCTGTTCCGCCTGCTCGCTGAGCCGCTGTACCGTGTCTATCGAGGCTTGTCCGGATTCAGCCGCCATCAGCATGCCATCAATGATCGACTTCAACATCTCCTCACTGTCTGCAAGCGTTCCGAGCATATCTTGAGTCATACGCTCCGTCTCTTCCGCTCTTTCCTGAACGGCAGCAGCTGAGGCGTGAATCTGTTCCACCGATTCAGCTGCTGAGGCAGTCCACATCGCCTGCTGCTCCGCTCCACGATTCATCTCGTCAGCCGCGCAGGAGATTTGTTCGATCTGGTGAGCAGCTTGAGTCATGGCACCGCTTAATGTTGAAGTATTTTGCGTCGTAATATCAACACTGCTTTTAATTTCCGTAATCATATGCTGCAAATTGCGTACCATTTGGCCAAAAGAAGCAATCAGAACATTGACCTCATCATGGAAATGGTACGACGGTAGGCTCACATTCAACTTTCCCTGCGCCGCCTCGTCTGCTGCCTTCGTCAATTGAATAATCGGCTTCACAATAAGGCGTGCTGCAAGCCAACCTAGCAAGCAGGTCCAGAATATGCCGAGCATGAAGATGATGCCGTCATACAACAGTTCATTCATTCCCGGTGCTAAGTACGGCTTCAGCACGAAGATGAAAAATCCGCTTGTCGCATAGGTAACGCCCGACACCACCAGCATGCCAACTACCATTTTCATTTGCAATCCGAATTTCATCATTTCCTTCTCCCCCACCTCGTCGACAACCCTACGCCTTATTCCTCTGGCTCGTTTTTGCGTGCGATGATCAGCAGAATCGTGATGAGTAGAAATGCGATAAACGCCAACAACGGAATTGTAATCCAGCCTTCCATATAATCGTAATTACACGGAACCCCAGAGCGGCAAGGAGTTAAGCTTGCCATCCCCGGTACCTTCTGCAGCAAATAATGATAGGTTGATACTGACCCGCCGATAATCGATAGCGGGAGTGTATACCGAACGATACTGCGGTCATTGCGGTATGCGGCAATCCCCAGCACAAGGACGAGCGGATACATGAATATCCGCTGAACCCAACACAATTTGCACGGTTCCCACAACAATAGTTCACTCATATACAAGCTTCCACAAGTTGCAATCAGGGAGATGATCCAAGCAACATATAATGCATAACGCCGGATTACAGACATATATCATTACCTCCTGATTTAAAAGAATAACACTATTAACGAACGAATCACTTACCGCTTGTATACTCGCTGTAGATGCTATTTCGCTTCATTCAATGCGTTCTCGATGAACGCTTTCAATTCACTGTAGCTGTCCCATTGACCTGTAAACTCTTTGCCATTCACATACACAGATGGCGTACCTGATACCTTCGCAAGATCCTTTAACTTCAAATCCTGCGCGATAGCGTCTTTGTGCGCCTGCTTCTCAATTGCATCTTCCAACTTCGCTACATCGATGTCTGGCGACACCTGCTTGGCTAGGTCTACGAGCAATGGGGTTGTCACCCAATTGTCTTGCTCTTTGCCCTGCGCATGATAAATTGCCTCATGATAAGGCCAGAACGCTTCTGGCTTCTGACGGAACACTTCCTCTGCAGCATTCGATGCTAGATAGGAGTTGCCGATGAACGGATAATTGATGAAGGAGAACCGCACTTTTCCCGTATCGATAAAGTCCTTCTTCAACTGCGGGAACACCGTTTCTTCCCAGTCCTTACATGCAGGGCATTTATAATCACCGAATTCGACAATTGACACCTTCGCCTCTGTAGAACCAAGTGTCGGCTGTCCAGTCAGATCGAACTGAACGGCAGGTCTGTTCAAGACCTCATCCTGCTTGATCTGCTCCCCTTGCTTGTTCAATACAAATATAAGTCCGAGCAGAACCACAATTGCCACAGGAATCATGAACATGAAGATGCGGTCATTGCGTTTTTTATTGCTGCGTGAAGCTGACGTTGGCCGGGATTGTCCAGCAGTGGATGCTGAAGTTGAAGGTCTAGTCTGACCAGGCTGCTTCGCACGTTTGGATTTTGAAGATTTACCCAATCTATTCACCTCTTCTAACTTTTTTTCACCTTCCTTAAATGTAATGGAAAGCCGTCCATTTTTCCATTTCTTTTGTGCAAAATGAAAGATTATTTATCAAAGATTGCCATCACTTAGCAACAACCTAGCCTTTTAATAACTAATAACTATAAAGCATATAGATATTATATATTTCACCTATATACATTCCATCTGTCATACTATTTGCAGTGGAACAATCAATCCTATCGAAGGTAACAAAAGAGGAGGCGTTGCTAATGTCAACCGATCATCATTGGAATCCTGTACTGTATGACAGCAAGCTTCAATTCGTATCGCAGTATGGCACAGATGTAGTAGGATGGCTCTCGCCACAGCCAGGAGAGAGAATTCTTGATGTGGGATGCGGGACGGGCGATTTGGCAGCTAACATGGCAGAGGCAGGGGCAAGAGTAGTCGGAATCGACCAATCCGTCAACATGATTGAGCAGGCACGTAACAAATATCCCTCCCTCACCTTCATCCCCATGGATATCACCACCGAATGCCCCGGACATTAGAGCCATCGAGGAGGTTCTAGAGCAACACTTCAGTATCGATCCGAAGCCGCTTCATCCCTGGTATTATCCGACTATTGGCGAATACAGTACTGTTCTTGAGCAGGCCGGCTTTCAAGTCACCTCTGCTATTCACTTCGAACGCCCCACGTTATTGACTGACGGTGAGAACGGTCTGCTCCATTGGCTGCATGCCTTCACGCATGATTTTACTTTATCCTTATCATCGGCGGATATTCTAGACTTTATGGAATTGGTTCAAGCAAAATGCCGACCTGCTCTGTATCATAACGGTGAGTGGACTGGCGATTATAAGCGGCTCCGAATTGTAGCTAGTAAGCCGTCTCAACCAACTTGAAATCACCCAGCATGTTACAACTGAGGGCAAGATAACAACCTCCTTGAATAGCATGTCAACGTGTACCTGCACGTTATCCAGCTAACGTTCCGTATGTAACAAGCTTCCTTCCGAAACAATGAGCGTCGGGGAAGGAAGCTTGCATGCTGCGTTATTCTGAATCACGAACTGTGATGATGCGTAAATCCGTGTCCTGCCCCGCTCCTCGCTTGAATTTCGAGCAAAGCATCCAGCTCACTTTGAATTCGTGGGACAACGGACATTTCCGCTCCTGTTAACCAGGCTGCATTATATGGCCCTTCTACTGGACTATGCTCGTAATAGGGTCTGATCGACTGCACATAGTCATACACTGCCATTGGCACCTGATCCCGCTGTACCCAGAGCAGCGGGGCATGTTTGCCCAGATGCGCGAAAGGGGCTTGTGCGATCGCCAGCCACTCATTTCCTTCCTTCACGAAGGAGAAATTGTGGCCTGACGTGGCTATTCCCCACCCGAACCCCGTTTTCTTATCCTTATACTGCGCAAAGGCAATTGCCTGCTCGACTGGCGTCGCAGCAGCAATCCGCTCTACCCTTCCGAACACTGCAAGTTCATCGGTCACTTCCCGTGGAATAATGTTCTCCGAGCCAAGAATATACATAACCGCCTTCTTGCGGCGCTTGGCAAGCGCATCAGCCGTAGCCTGTGGAATTCCCTGCTTATTCACATACAAGACAGGCTCCTGCATATGTGCAATCCAATTGACCGCAGGCAGTGCATAAGCTGGTTCATCTGAGGAGACGATTATTACCGACATCGGCCGCTCCTTGCTCACTCTAGCATAATAATCATCAATCGCTGCCGCCACTTCTGCCGGCTTATCCCCAGCAATAACGTCCATCTTGAATCCGAGCTTCTTGACTTCATTTATAACTGCCCCATCTACCTTGCCTACAACGATAACTTGAACCCCTTTATTATCAGGAGCTCCCTTAGGCTTCAAGCGCTGCAATTCTGCTCGTGTCTCCTCTGGCAATCGATCTGTCTTGATATAGAGAAGAGGGCCGTTGTTAGGGAAATGAATCAAATCAGCCGCAGCCATCGCAGTCGCCCACTGCTCATCAGGCACAAGCACGACGCCATTCGGTCGCTGCTCATCGATGTGCCCAGGCCATACTGTGCGAGATATGGTGACAGCTGCCTTCACATGATCATCTGTATTGATTCGGGTCATATTTTTCGTTACGATCCAAGGGGAATGCACTGCCTGTTCACTAACCAATGGCTCTCCAGCATAAAACGCTGCTTCCCCCGAGGAGACGGTCATTGTAGATCCACATCCTGCTAGCAGCAAGCATGAGAATAGTACTCCCCAGCATATCGCTCGCATGACATATTTTCGATTTCCCATGCTCCCATTCTGCGCAGCCATCGCAGCATCCCTATTCTGTCTTGTATCCCTGTTATTCATCTGCCGTGCTGGCATCCATGCCTCATTCATGTACATATACCTCCAGTTGCTCCATCCATATCTTGTAAGGATGCCCGACTGTTCCCATTCTTACTCTAGAAATGCTTCTGCTTCCGTGTTCCGTATCAGCAGTGCAAAAATCGAGGTGGATGCGATACAATAGCTTCAATATAATTACCGCCTTAGCACGAATAACTATTATGGACATAGGGCGTAAAAATGGAGGGGTATTGTTGTGAATGAAGGATTGATTCAAAATCAGTCATTGCCTAACGGGCTCCGCGTTGTTCGCGCACTTCCAGCTGACACGGAGGACGTAATGGCGCTGCTGCATAATACTGCACGATGGCTTCACGAACAAGGCTCTACGCAATGGAATCATTGCTTGAGGGACAAGACTCTCACCAGACTGCAAACGCAATTTTGAACGGCGATGTCTTCCTGTTTAAACAGGAAGAGCAGCTTGCTGGTATGGTAATGCTGTTAACAACGCCAAGTCCTTGGGATCGTATGCTGTGGGGGGATGATTCATTGGAGGATGCTGTATATGTGCACCGACTGGCTGTGAACCGCTATTATGCGGGTCAAGGGCTCGGACGTAACATATTGAACTGGGTCGAGAGCGGTATTGACTTCCCGGACAAGCACAGCATCCGGCTCGACTGCCTTGCTGGTGTTGCCGCACTGGAATCGTTCTATCGAGGGGCAGGCTTTGTGTACCAAGGAAGAACCGACAACAACTATCTTCTATTTGAGAAGAATTTCGCCTCACGTGCATCCAGAACCATGTAAGAGTGAACCTCAATTACAAAAACCGCCTGCCCCTCCGAAAATGGAGAAGACAGGCGGTATATACGGTTTCTGGTGTTTACTTTTTTCCAATAGAAACAATCTCTTACGTTCTCACGTTATTCCTCACGATCCCGTCCAAGGAGTACCGTCATACCAAGCAAGGTAACAACAATGGTTGCTCCCATATCAGAAAGGATGGCAATCCAAAGTGTCAGCCAACCTGGAATCGTAAGCAGCAGGGCAATGATCTTCAGTCCCAGTGCAAGTCCGATGTTCCAGCGTACGATACGGTTGACCTTATGCGAGATTCGAATGGCGCTTGGCAGCTTGCCAAGATGATCTTGCATCAGGACGATATCTGCCGTCTCAACGGCACTGTCCGTTCCTTTGCCCATCGCAATACCTAGACTAGCCGAAGCAAGTGCAGGCGCATCGTTAATGCCGTCACCCACCATTGCGACCGGATACTTCTTGCCAAGCTCCTTAATCTTGTCGACCTTCTGTTGTGGCAACAATTGCGCAAACCAGTCTGTCACGCCTACGTTCTTCGCTACTTGCTCCGCAGATTGAGCATGGTCGCCAGTCAGCATGACCGTATGCTTCACCCCAGCAGCGTGCAGTGCTGCTATCGTCCGTTTACTCTCTTCACGAATCTCATCGGCCAATCCGAACACACCCAGCGGCTCACCATCTTGTTCAGACACAACCACTACCAAGGTTAATCCACGTGATTTCATCTGCTCTGCAGCCTCTCGCGCCTGCTGCACGCGATCAGCCGAACCGCCTTGCAGCTTATCAATGACACGTTCGCTGCCTACCCAGTATACAGCACCGTTGATTTCAGCCCGTATGCCTTCTCCCGGTACGGTCTCACTATGCGTAGGTTCTTCGAAGGAAGTACGTCCCTTGGCCTCCAGATGACGCATAACAGCTTTCGCAAGTGGATGAAGGGAAGCCTGCTCAATGGAACCAGCTACGCGATAGAAGCGTTCTTCATCATAAATTGCCTCATCTTGTACAGCAGGTTCTCCCTTCGTCAACGTACCCGTCTTGTCAAAAGCCAGTGCCTCAATCTTGCCGAGCTGCTCCAAATGGACGCCGCCCTTGATCAGAATTCCGTTGCGAGCGTTGCGTGTAATTCCGCTAACGATTGCAATTGGCGATGAAAGAATAAGTGCACATGGACATCCGACGATAAGAACAGCAAGCCCTTGATAGAACCATTTATACCACTCTCCACCCATAAGGAGAGGAGGTACAAGCATTACTAGTGCTGCAATAATCATGATAATTGGCGTATAGATACGAGCGAATCGATCGATGAACAACTCTGTTGGCGTCTTCGTATCCTGAGCTTCCTGCACGAGATGCAGAATCTTCGCCAAAGAGGAATCTTCATAGGCTTTATCAATACGAACCTTCAAAATGCCGTCCGTGTTCACACTGCCCCCGAATACAACATCGTTAGCCGCTTTGGCTACCGGCAGCGATTCACCAGTGATGGCTGCTTCGTTTACAGCACTGTTCCCCTCAACGACCGTACCGTCTGAAGGAATTTTCTCACCCGGCCGAACGAGTACAATGTCTCCTGCAACGAGCTGCTCAATCGGAATGGTAATACTTTGCCCCTCTCGCAGCACAGTTGCCTGCTTCGGAGCTACTGCCAGCAGAGCTTCCATCGACTGACGAGCACGCTCCATGCCGTAACCTTCCAGCATCTCATTCAATCCGAATAAGATGGCAACGAGTGTTGCTTCCTTCCATTCCCCGATAACAACTGCCCCGGTAAGCGCCACGGTCATCAAAGTGTCCATATTGAAGCGCAGCCGCAGCAGATTGCGAAGTCCCTTCATGAAGGTGCCATATCCACTAAGCAGCATCGCGAGCAGATACATGCCTATCAGAACGCCGTTCGGCAGCGAGCTATCTAAAATAAATGTTGCAACATAGAGCAAGCCTGAGATGCCCAGCAGCCACTTCATTCGATTCATATCCCCATGGCTGTGATCGTGTCCATGACCCTCGGCTCCGTGGTCATGCCCATGGTCATGTTGATGCGCCTTGCCACCTGAGTGGCTATGGGAATGACTATGCGAATGTCCTGCATGGCTATGCCCCTCGTGGGAATGCTCATGGTCCTGACCGTCACAAGCGCATTTTATGTGACCTTGGACTGGAGCACTTGCAGCGCTTGCGACAGCTCCTCCGCCTGATTCGACCAGCTTGGCGCCATCTGTACGCAATATCCGTTTTACGGCAGCCACATCAATGTCCTTGCTCATCCTGAGTGTACCGCTGTTATAGCTTAATGTGGCATCCTCGCCATGCTTCAACCGGCGAATCTCGCCTTCCATTTCCCTAGCGCAGTTGCCGCACGACAATCCCTGCACCCGATATGCAATTCGTTCATCAGCCTTTTCAGTGCTCCGCGTCGTCATGACAATGCTCCTCTCTCAAGTGTTCTAGTGTCATTCGAACGAGCAACCGAATATGATGGTCACTCAAGGTGTAAAACACATTCTTACCATCCTTGCGTGATTTCGCGATGCCTAGATTCTTCATCACTCGCAAGTGATGTGAAGTTGTCGCAATCGATTGGCCTGTCAATATCGCCATGTCGCATACGCACAACTCTTCCCCTTCATCCAGCAAGCATGCCATCTTCATCCGTGTCGGATCAGACAACGCCTTGAACATTTGAGCCATACCCTGTACCTCGTTGTCTTCAACCCGACCCTTTAAAGCATTAATTTTAACAGCGTCATAACATACAATTTCACATACATCTTCTTTATCGAGCGTATGCGATTGGATGTTCTCCAGATCGTCCGTCGAACGTTGTGCAACCATTGCATTCACCTCATTACCTATATTGTTGTTAATTTCCTTGAAGATTAAGCACGTTAATTATGAATGATTGCATTGAAGGTGTTTTATCTGCTTAATCGTAATCATTACAATAATCAAACGAATGTTTGAATGTTTCTGTAGTTGTAGTATACACGGTTCCATTCATAAATTCAAACGATTATTTTAATGTTCTGCCAAAATGCGCTCCTACCTAGCCTCCTCCCTCCCCATACCGCTTCTATTTCAAGAATAATTGCCTCTTTTCCATCAATAATGAACAGAACATTCCAGACCAATTTACACCTTAAAATCAGCTCATCTCATAGACTGCCCCAATTCGTATTCGTCAGTAGCAAACGGATCAGTCTTCCACAAAAAATGCAAAGACGCTTCCATCTCCACCACTATACTGGTGGAGATGGAAGCGTCTATTTTCATATGGCTACGATACGGCCTCATTTCGGTTCCCGTATTCGCATATCTCCAAAAAAGGGCAACGACGACAACGTCTAGTCTCTTCGGTCGGCTCGAATGCTTCAATCGAGAGCGGCTGATTGCGGAGCGGCTCCTCCAAGTACTCACGCATGAGCAGCATGCTATCTATAACGTGGCGCTCTAATTCTTCCATCTCTTCTTCATGTACATGATCTTCTACACAGCTGCCGCTGAGTAGATACTCTGTACGAATATCAAGCTTCTCATAGGGAACCCCGTACACCCGGTGCACATATAATCCATACAGGCGCAGCTGCGTCTTATTGCGCTCATCCTCCTGCCCCGTCTTCCAATCTACAATAATGTACTGATCATCCTGACGGAACATGACATCCAGCTTCACATATACTTTCGTATCTGCTAACAATATTGTATTTAAGCGTTCCAGTTCCATAAGCCGGACACCCGAATCTTGTCTAAAATGCTGCACACTGAGACTGTTCAGAAAACGGTCGGCCAGTATCGGGATCCGAGCCTTAATCGTTTCAATGGTACGGGCTGGCAGTTGTTTGCCATAGTACATTTCATGCAGCATTGTGCGCTGCTTCGGAAGTTCTCTCCATGCCTCCACGTCGAGCGAGTCCGTATACGCCTGATTCAACAAGTTTCGTACTCGCCGAACGATGTCCTCAGCGTCCATCACCCGACTGGATTGGTTCATCTGCATCAATGCAGCCTCTGCCATCTTATGCATCGCTTCTCCGAATACAAGATGCAGGTTGGTCATTTGCTTCAGCTGATAGGCCTGCCTTGCCAATGGCGGCGCATCACGAAACCATCCATTGTGCGAGGCATAATAATGATAGAAATACTTGCGTCTGCACTCTTCGAACAGCACATGACGCGACGGCGACCATGACCATTCCGGGTATGGCTTACGCTGCATGGAAATCTCCCCTCTCCCCAATTCGCTCACCGAACTTCAGTTGTAAAAGCTATTATAGCATGATCACCATACATAAAAGGGAGAAGTTATCCTATACCTGCTGTCAGCTGCAACCACTTGACCATAAGTGCAGTACAGCAAAACAGCCTCGACCCGATTGTTCGAGTCAAGGCTGCATAAAGAGCATTGTTCCTTGTTGTTCATCGCGATATTGTCCATCTGAATCCTGAACCGTCATCTGACCCCCTATTTCCCCCTGCTGTCAGGCCTTAATTCGGCCAAGCCTTACATCCAATTCCTGAATGCAGTCCGAATGATCATATTGCTCATTCTCAATCAGCGAGGTAACCGGGTATAGTCTCATCCGTTCCGAAGTATAGGGTCTCAGTTGTCTGGCAAGCGCCTCAATCTCAGTCGAGACTGGGCGAAGCCACGCATCGGCCTCCTCTGGATCCAATATAGCTGGCATACGTGTCTCGAATTCCGCAATTAGCTCATTGGAACGCGCCATTAGCAGCGTACAAGTCTGCTGCACTCTCCCTTGTGCGTCGCGCCATACTTCGTACAATCCCGCTACGCCGAAGATCCCTTGCTTGCGAAGCACCACATGAACGGGATAACTCTTTTTGCCTTCCTGCCGCCAATAATAGAGCCCGCTGCACGGAATGATGCACCGCTGTCGCTCTGTCAGCTTCCAGTATGCTGAATTCGTATGAATGGAATAAATATCAGCATTCAGTGAATCCTTGCCCCAGAAGGGAACCATCCCCCACCGGTATTCATCCAACACACGTCTACCCTCAAGCTCCCTAATAGCCGGCACCGTCTGTGTCGGACTAATGTTGAAGCGCCGTTGATAGGGGTAGAGCACCTGCTCAATGCCAAATGCCCGTTCAATCTCTGATAGATCAGCGGAAATCGAAAGTCTCCTGCACATGTCCATCATCCTCCTCATGGACATTATTGTCTGTATAATTAGAAAAATTATGCAGACCATTCCACGCAGAAGAATGAGGACAAATCCCTTACTCCATGACATGCCGCCTTAAGGCGAACAACTCTCTCAATTCGGTTGGGGACAGCTCTGTAATCCACTTCTCTCCACCGCCAATTACCTGCTCATTCAAGGTTTGCTTCTGCTCAATCATATCGTCAATTCGCTCTTCCAACGTGCCGAGTGCAATCAACTTATACACCTGCACATTCCGCGTCTGCCCAATACGGTATGCCCGGTCGGAAGCCTGATTCTCCACCGCTGGGTTCCACCAGCGGTCGTAATGGAACACATGATTGGCAGCTGTCAAATTCAGTCCCGTTCCACCAGCCTTCAGTGACAGGATGAAGATGCGCGGACGTTCTTCTGCTGGAAGTGACTCGTCCTGGAAACGCTGAACCATGCGATCCCGCTCTGCCTTCGGCACACTGCCATGCAGAAACGGAACGGTCTCCTTCATGTTTCGCTCCAGCACCTCTTGCAGCAGCTTGCCCGTCTCAGCATATTGTGTGAAGATAAGACTCCGCTCTCCCGTCGACTGCAGCTCATCCAACATCTCTAGCAGGCGTGTCAGCTTGCCTGAACGAGCGGAATCCCGTCCAGATACTCGGTCTCGCAGCACAAGTGATGGATGATTGCATACCTGCTTCAGCTTCGTCAACGCAGTGAGCACTCTGCCCCTTCGTTCCATTGGATCGAGTCGATCCAGATCTTCGAACAGTGTCTGCAGCGTCTGCTCATACACCGAAGCTTGCTCCGCGGTCAGAGGAACGTAGACCTTCGATTCATTCTTATCCGGCAAGTCAAGCTGAATCTCAGGATCCCGCTTCAGCCTGCGCAGCAGAAATGGCTGCACAAGTCGCTGCACAAGCTTCGTCCACTCTGCATCTCGACTGCGTTCGATCGGATTCACGTACGTTCTTCGGAATTGTGCCAACGTACCCAAATATCCTGGATTTACGAAATCAAAGATCGACCACAGCTCCGTCAAATGATTTTCCATTGGTGTACCTGTCAGGGCAATCCGGTGCTTCGCGCGCAGCTTCCGAATGGCTGCAGACTGCTTCGCATAAGGGTTCTTAATGTTTTGCGCCTCATCCAAGCATAGCGAGTTCCACATGATTGGCCATAGTAGCTCACGATCCATCAAGGCCAACGTGTATGTTGTGATGACCACATCAGCCATGCGAATCTCCTCTGCAAATCGCTCATCCCGGATTCGGTCAGCACCATAATGCAAATACACTCGAATATTCGGCGCAAATCGTTCCAGCTCTCTCTGCCAGTTCCCAATAAGTGAAGTTGGACAAATCAATAAAGAAGCCCCTGACGTCGGTTCCAATTCCTTCACTCTCAGGACATAGGCTATCCATTGTATCGTCTTACCAAGCCCCATATCATCCGCAAGACAGGCGCCAAGGCCGAATTGACGAAGGAACATGAGCCAAGAGTATCCATCAGCCTGATACTTCCGCAGGGTTCCCTGCAATCCTACCGGCAACTCACTAGGTGGGATCGATTCATGATGCTGAAGCATGCCTAGCCAATGCTGCAACTGCTCATTCAGTTCCAGTTCAAGCTGTAGGCTATTGTCACGCTCAATATCTTCATCCAGCAGCCCTTCCTCCATACGCTTCCGTTCCATGGCCATATGATGCTCAAGCACCTCGCCGAATGTCATCCCACCGCCATCGACTTGCTTCATCAAGCGGCGAATTTCCTTCACGTCATCCGGATTCAATTGAATCCATTGGCCATGAAGTTGAACCAGCCTGCGATCTTGTTCGATGAGCTGACGGAATTCCGCTTCACTTAAGTTCACGTCACCTACCGCGAGTCTCCAATCGAACTGAATCATCTGATTCAATCCCATCGCAGAAGCGGAGAAGGCACCTGCGGAAGAAGGAACCCTAGCCTTTAACCGAGTTCTCATCTGGCGCACACGCTGCCACCAAGCAGGCACAATGACCCGGAACCCAGCCTCTGCTAGCTGAAGGCTTCCCTCAGCTAAGAACCGCCATGCATCCTCTTCGCCAAGCTTCGTCTTCAATCGGAGAGAACGGATCTCTGTGTCCTCTTGATCTTCTTGCTTCGTTTCCAAACCTGCTTCTGTCTCATGCATACTGGTGTGTTCCGGCTGCTCCAATAGAAACTTCCGGCTAACCCCGGAATCCTCAAGCCAAGGGGCGATTTGCAGCACCTTTCCGATATCTCGAATCAGCCTCTCTTGGAGGAACGGCTTCCATTCTTCCGGAAAATCTCCAGCAGCTGCCTTCGCTTGACTCCTGATCTCGCCATCAATCCTATACTCGCTCAATACGCATGCAATTTGAGCATTCGGATCCATCTTGTCCTGCAGCAAGATGCGAAGCGCCCAAGGCATCCGCTCCTGTTCCGGCTCATCAATACGAAGCACAACACGGAAGGGCGTCTCATCTCGGGTCCAGCCTATCATTTCGAGCCAATCTTGCTCCCCCGTCCACTGCGATGATTGCAGGGGAATGCGCAGCTCCTCCAGTTCCGGACGTGCACGCCGAGCGGCAGCGCGCAATGAATCTCGCTCCTGATTATCCGTTAGCAGTTCTGTCATCAACACATCGAACCAATCGACAAGCTCGGGATGCTCGATCTGTTGCGCTTGGTGAAGCAATTCGCGCTGCTGCTTCTGCTCGGATTCGCTTAGCAGCAGTTCCCAGCCGAATGCACCCGCTTTCCATTTGTCGTAAGACGGCTCATATCGCCCCTCTTGCAGCAGAACCATATACAGCTTAGCCGCCTCACTTAGAATGCGGAAGCTGTCTCCTGATTTCAACTCTGTCCAACCTACGTGCGGCGTCATCGCTATCACCTCCAGCATTTCAGCCGCGGTAACAACAATCCCTTCAATACGCCCCTCTCCCTCTACAGGGAGCATCGTGCCGTAGAAGGAAGGAGCATGCCAACCGAACAACAGATGCTTCAGTGTTCGCACGTCCCGCCTCATTCCACTATGAAATACCAGGAATGTACCGTCGCTTCGTCTCAAGCATTCCACGTTCCAAGGCGATTGTTCGATCATGTCAGCAGTGCCCCTCCTCTCAATTCTTCTTGAAATGCTCTTAACCGAGAATACCGTTCCAGCAAGTTATCCATGTACCTCTCCCACGTCGAAAGAGAGCCCTTGCGTTCATACATCGAGCGCAGCTCATGCAGCAAGGTAACCGCTATCCTGTATTGATCGCGATTGCGTTCCTCAATATGCCGTTCAATGGCCTGATGATATAACGGCAGCAGCATGTCTGGCGCCGCAGCAGCGACTTGCCTCCATTCAGCCGCATCTGCCTCCCCCGGCGATATGCGGCGTGCGATCTGAATATCAGCCCAATCACGATATCTTCCCTGCTCTAGGAGGAAAGCAGACAGATACGGGTATATACCAGGCAGCAGTGCCAGCAACAGCAATCAAGTTCTTGATGCATACCTACGTGTGCATCATAAGCCTGTTTCCACAACATCCAATACCGTTCCAAATGCTCTCGTTGGCGGGATTGGCTGACCATCGGAGCCAGCGCCTTCAACCACATCAGCAGCTTCTCGTGATCTCCACTGTGCATTCGATCGTTAGCATACTGTACAAATCGCTCAGGTTCATTATAGAAAGTAAGTGAATGCACATGAGCGATTGCATCCTCGTCACAGCCAAGCAACGATTCAATATGGATAAGCGCGACCCGAATTGAATCACGCAGGCGTGGACGAAGCTCGGATAACGGCTTCAACCTCTCCTTAAGCCGTGCACGCTCAAGCTGCAGCTCTTCGGGATCGTTCAGTACCCCCGACCACACGAGCGCAAAGGCAGCCAGTCTATCTACAGGGGACTCCTCTTCAGATAGCGCCACCTGCTCTGCCACGACACCTAAGTGGCGAAGATGCTCCTTAAAGGCCATTGGTAGCTTTGAGCCTGCGAAGCGGCGGCTTAATTCTGTAAGCTCCTCCATACAAGGACGAACAGCATCATCCGCGGAAATATCGCGAGAATGGTAGCCTCGCGCAGCTTGCGCATAGCGTTCAGCCAATTGCTGAATCAAGAACAACTGAACATGCATGCGCAGCAGCGTGCGCACCGGCTCAGCCATCGCTTCGCTGTCACGATACAGCTGCTCCTTAACCCACTTGGTAATATCCACTACAGAGGATTGGAAGTCTGTAAACGGCCGTGCATATTTTCTATGAAATAAGAGATGCCAGTCCTTGGCGGAAGCATCTGCTGATAAGGTCATCTGACTCGCTCTAACGCGGCGTTCCCGTTCGGCCTTCTGTTCTTCACGCTTGCGAGCAGCAGTACGTTGTCTCTCAAGCACAATGAAGGCTTGACGGAAATCAGACAGGTACAGTTCAGGCTTCTTCCCTGCTGCCTCGCATAATTGGAAGAACAGCGCCGCCCTATGCTTGCACTCATTCCCAGTTCGGCAAGTGCAAGTACTCGCCTCGATACGTTTCATATGGAGGCTCACATGATAGCGTTCCGTCTCATGCACCTCAGCCCTGATCACCCGAGCTTTCCCCACGTCCTCATGCACATGGGATACTGCATTTTTGCGGTAATAGCGCCATCCCTGCTCCAGCGTCGCGTACGAATAGTGCTCCTTCATTTGCCCGGCTAAGCGGTTGATGTCGTCCACAGATACGTCCGGTTGCTGCAACGTCAATACCCTCCATTACTGCGGCAATGCTCTTCCAAGACCTGTCCGATCGCAAGCATCCGCGAAATTCTGTATCCTTTCAGTTTACACAAAAAAACGGGAATATAGAAGAAAAAGAGCGTCTCCCATGTGGAAACACTCTCAATCGATCAGATCCGCAAGCTCCGCCCTCGCCTGATTAACGTATATGCATGCCTTGTAGATTGGGGATATGCCCAGATTATCATGATCCTTCTTCTCCCCGATTTATATTGCTGATTCACTGGTTGAATCAGCCTGAATAGGATGTGTGCCACGAACCTCAGCCACCGTACGAATCGGATAATGGCGGAATAGAATCGAACCAAGGAATCCTGCTCCAGCTCCAGCTAATGCACATAACACGGCCGTAATCGTAACCATAACTGGATCATTGAAACCGTACATCACCATAAGTCCCGCAATCGGTGTTGCAGTCCCTGTCGCATCATTGACCAGCCCAAAAAGCGCCACGACCACCCCAGCGGCTGCCCCCCCAATGAAGTTCGTGACATACACCGGGATTGGGTTCGCTGAGATTAGATCAGCTTGTGTCAGAGGTTCAATAGCGACTGCAAGTGTTGTACGACGATCACCGAACTTCATGCGATGGAAGAACACGAAGTTCATAAATGATGACCCCATTACGGACAAGGCTCCGATTGCCATCGGCAATCCTGTTAAGCCGAGCATAGCCGTTAAGGCCATGGAGCTAAGTGGTGCAGTCGCAACGACTGTAATCACACCACCCAAAATAATGCCCATAATAATCGGATTATCGGTAGCCGTAGCCGAAATAATGCTGCCAATGTTGAGCAGCGTTGCATCTACGATAGGACTTACGAACTTCGCCAAATAACGCACCAGTGGCGCTGCGACCACAATACAGGCGATAAGATCAAGTCCTGCCGGCACCTTCCGCTCGAATACTTTAACCAGGAACGAGACGACGTATCCCGCAATGAAGCCAGGAAGCAGCCCCTGTCCGCCACACGCAACACCCAGCATAAGCGCATACACAGGCGACACTCCCATTGCCAGAGACACCAGTGCAGCGGCAGCCACGCCTCCCATGCCGCCGGCTGTCACTCCTACCTCTCTTAAAAATTCCAGCTGCAGCATATCGCCGCCAACATAGCGCTGGAAAGCTTCAACCAAGAAGCTGGCAACAGCAGCATTCGCCAAGGCTCCCATCGCCTTCATTCCGTTAGGTGCTCTGAAGCTGAACAAACTAAATAAAGAAAGGACAAGCAACAGCAAGGCTGTCCCTTGAATGATTTGCATCTTCTCTCCCCCAATGCACGTGCTGCGGCAAATCATGTGTGTAAACATGTATTTTGAATCCGAAAGACTATATGTGCATTCATTGTAACAATTGGAGAGCAGGATTTTCACTGTATATAATACCCAACCTACGAATTGATAGAACCCGACTAACCCTCCTGCCCTACTACTTGCCGCGCTCTCATATTCGTCGTTCCATATTCTCTAATCGTTACTTGGACATCATAACGTATCGGTGTCGTCGCGAACGTTTCATCCCATGTCTTCTTCTCTTTCTCCCACAGGCGAGGATATGCGATGCGCAGCTTATCGCTAAACCCTAGCACGTCTGCGTGGTATTTCTTTTGCAGCTTATCCAGCAATTTGGTCACCAGTTCTTTAATCTGCTTCTCAGCATCTTCTTCCAAGCGACGAATAAACTTATTGTCAAAGTCATTGCCATCGCTAATCATCTGCTCGCCTAACCGACCGTCCGACTTTACTTTTACATCGAAAGAAATGCGGCCATTTTCAACATGCGGTGTAATTTGACTTTTCACGTTGGTAATTTCATATACAGATACTTGGTTGGTGATGATGTCCTTACTTTTTACTACACCGCCCTTGCTACCGCCCAGAACCCAGTTCACCGCTTCCATATCCTCTTCGTCAAGATAGCCAAGCTGCTTGCCTGTACTGCCTGATATAATGGAAGCTCCCGACAGCTTCAGCTCCCCTTTGGCCGTGACGACATTCTGTATCATGAAACTGGTCATCAAATTCAACTTCTCCAGCAAGTTGGTGAGAGACAAGGGCTTCAATAAACGATTCGTTCGATAGTGATTATCAGATATCCCTAACAAGCGAAAGGCTGGAACGTCTCCCGGGAGATTTACATCTAATACCTCTTTCCCTGTTCCCCGGCTAATATAAACCAAGCAGCTAGGACGAAATTCCTGCTCCCTCATAAAGAAGTCCAGTACATCTCGCAAATTCAGTTGCTGCGCCAAGTCAGAACCGATGACCAGCGCTTTGTAGTGCTGTCCGAATATTGGATTCGTTTCCTTCAAGGAAGTCTCTCTCGAAATCTGATATAAAGAATCCCCAGACAGGGACACATTTCGATATTTTCTCTTGCTTCCTGATGCATCTTGCCCTGTAGACTGCTCTGGCTTCGCCATTTGATACGTTAATGTAATCCTCTGATTACGCGGATAATCTGCACCCTTTTTCTCAAATTCTTGCTCCTCTGACGAGATGTGGCCAATGTCCAACGCTGCAGCTACTGTAATGTTCAAATCTTCTATTTCTCTTCGGCTCCAGCACCCACTGAGCAGCAGGATGCTAAGTGAGATGATCGCAATGCGCATAGCTGTCAGCTTGCATCTCCTTGGCTTATCCTCCCGCAAATGCCCACCTGATTGTGCAGCATCTAAGACAACATTGCAGCAACGATTGGATACGTTCTGACACTTATTGTTCCTGCTCATCGCTTGCCATTCTCCTTCTCAACTTCACAATCATTAACAAAATAATAGGTAATATCCCGAACATCACCATGGCTGCGTCACCTAAACGATCTCCCATAGAGAAGAGATCATTAATATTTCTGGGAGACATGGAGGCAATATAGATAACCGGAATAAGCAAGTACAGCATCGGACGAATATTCTTATTTGTCATTCGTGCCATGCCAAGCGCAGCCGCATAATGTGTAATCGCATATGTAGTAAAGATCTGAATTACCCAAATGACCAGCAGCAACGATTCATATCGTTCAAATAAGATCCCCGGATATTCGAAGCTGCGGAACAGCGTGATCGTAGGCCAGGTGCGGCTGACAACACCAGCAATGGATAAAGATCCAACTGTCATCACTACAGTAACCACGTAAAAAAGCATCGGAATGAGAATGCCAATTACAACTGCACGAACAGCCTTCTTCGGTGTTGACATATACGCCTGCAGTACGAGCAATATTTCAAAGCCGGAGAAAGAAAGTCCTGTCGTCTTCACACCATTCAATACAGGACCTATCCCTTGCCCTAGCACGGGCCTTAAATTATTTACGTCAAATATTTTAAAGCTTAACAGAGCCAAGCCCGTAATAATCAGGACCGTCAGCGGAAATACAATTTCGAAGAAGCGAGCAATTGCAGCTACCCCACCGACCATGATATATATGCCCACCCACAGGAAGGACATAATCACCACCCAGCGTGGAGTACCTTCAAGCAAATACAAGTTCATTACTTCCGACATGGCTCGCACCATATTACCGGATGTCGCGATGAAATAAATAATGATCGACACATTCAGCACGATCCCTAGCCATTTCCCTACAATAAGCTGACTGTATTCATAAAAGGTCTTACCTGGAAATTGCTGACTGAGCTTCGCTACAATAATGCCTGCTATCATAGCAACAAGGCCGCCGAGAATGACGGTCAGCCATATATCCGGTGTCTTCACCTTCTCCGCTGCTGCTCGGGGGAGCGTTAGAATCCCCACTCCCAGTATATAATTGGCTACAAATACAGCCGCCTGCTGTGTCGTAATTTTCTCATTCAATCCAATGGGTTGACTCATGGTTCTCTACAGCTCCTTCTATCTGCTACTCCTCACGGGTCGGATTACGTGTGTCCAGCATCTTGGGACGCTTCTTCATCAGCCTTAGCGGGGCACGCAAAATGAAGTCTTTCCAATCTGACAAACGGTAAGGCACAGCAGGGCTCATATATGGCACACCGAAGCTCTTCAGCTTAACGAGATGACTGCATAGCACTAAGAAGAACAGAACAACACCATACAAGCCAAGGATCGATGCAAAAAATATCGCGATGAACCGCAAAATGCGCAAAGAAATACCTGCACTGTATTGCGGAATAGCGAAGGAGGTTATCGCCGTTACTGCAACAACGATAACCGTGAACGGACTGACGATACCCGCTCTAACCGCAGCATCTCCGATAACGAGACCGCCCACAATACCGACCGTCTGCCCAATCGGCTTCGGCAGGCGAAGACCCGCTTCGCGCAAGATCTCCAGCGCCACCTCCATAATGAGCACCTCGATGATTGAAGGGAACGGAACGCCAACACGGGTGCCTGCAATGGACAATGCCAGCTTCGTTGGGATCAGACCTTGATGGAACGAGATCAAGGAAATATACAAGGAAGGGCCAAAAGTTGATACAAATGCCGCAAAATACCGCAGACAACGAACTAGCGTCCCCGCCATCCATCGTTCATAATAATCCTCCGGCGATTGAAGCAGCATGGTGAACGTCGCCGGTGCAAGCACAGCATACGGGCTTCCCTCAAGAAAAATCGCCACCCGTCCTTCCATCAAGGCACAAAAGGTTCGATCCAACCGTTCCGTACTCTGCAGCTGCGGAAAAGGAGATAAGTAATTATCCTCAATCAGCTGTTCTATATAGCTTGAATCCGGAACATCATCGATATCGATCTTGCTAATGCGATCCAGCACATCGGTAACGAGCTGCTTATCAGCTATATCCTCGATGTATGCGAGAACCATCTCACGTTGTACCCGGGTTCCGACACGGCGATGAATGAAAGTGAGCTTCTTGTTCTCACCTTGCTGCCTGAGCAGCGTCATATTGTCAACGAGGCATTCATTGAAGGCAAGCCTTGGTCCGCGTACGAGTACCTCAGATGGCGGCTCGTCCACGCCGCGCACCTTCACCTTCCTCGTATTGAACATAATGGCTCCGATATGCCCTTCAATGAACAAAGCCGTATCGCCCTTCAACACGTCGTACGTACAGTCATTAACAATCATATTCTCCTTCATTGATCCGACAGGGAGAATATGCTCGACCAAATATTCCTTCGTATACTTATAATCAGGAGAAGCAACTGCTCCCCCCTCAGATGGTGGCCGAAGCTCGCCCATCAAGGATTTCAGCAGGTGCTTATCAATAAAGTCCCGATCCGAAATCCCTCCAACGAACACAAGCGCTGCACGCTGTGTCGTGTAGCCGAGCTGGAACAATCGTATGTTGACATCCTCCATCTGGCCGATATCTTCCTTGACCTTATTGAGATCCTCCTCAAAATGGCCTACAAACCCCTCGTAAGCCGTCTCGGCTTTCCGATTCCCCTGATCATTTTCATCCTTCATCGTGATAGACATAATCTTCGATAATACATAAGGAACAATGCCTGCAATCGCCGCTTGCGCGAATGCTTGCCAGCTTGGTATATAAGGCGCAATCGCCTGCCACATTTTTCATCACCTTTCCGTAATATGCCCCGCAGTTTCCTGAATATGCATTTCGTGGAAGATGATGAGGACTACCATGGCAAAATAGGTATTTTGACATCCAAGCTTTCATGATTCGATAATTGCGGATATTCTAGATCATACGTAACGACCATTTCCATACGCGAAATGTCGGATGTCGATTGTTTAACCTCACTACAATGATAGTCGAAGGAGGGCATGATATGGATATGCTGAAGGATATGAATCTTGCTTTGGGCTATATCGAAGACAATTTGGATCAGGACATCGATTACGCCCAGGTGGCTCGGCTTGCAGGAACCTCGGAATATCATTTTCGAAGACTCTTTTCCTATTTGGCCGGTATGTCTCTGAACACGTATGTTCGCAACCGCAGGCTGTCTCAAGCCGGTCAGGAATTACACAAGAGTAACGTTAAGGTAATTGATATCGCGATCAAGTATGGCTACCATTCGGTGGACGGATTCACGAGAGCATTCAAGGATTGGCTTGGGGTTGCTCCTTCGGAAGTGAGAGGTCTGAATCATCTGAAGGTATTCCCGCGCATGACCTTCCAGCTCACTATTCAAGGAGGAATCGACATGAATTATCGAATCGAACGGAAAGACGCCTTCAAGCTTGTGGGTGTGAAGCGCCGCGTGCCCATCGTATTTGAGGGCGAGAATGCTGACATTCTGAAGCTTGCTCAATCGATTACCGTAGAACAGCGGACAAAACTCCAAAGCTATCGAAATACCGACGTCACCACTGTGGTCAATGCATCTTATCATTTCTGCGAAGGACGTAATGAAGAAAAGGGGGAGCTAGATCATCTCATCGGATCGATTACGACGCTTGATGCTGATTTTGACGGCTTTGAGGTAGTTGAAGTGCCAGCCTGTGCATGGGCCATATTCAGCTCAGTTGGTTCCTACCCTCATACCCTTCAGCAGACATGGGCAAAAATCGCCTCTGAATGGCTTCCTTCATCTTCCTACGAGTTAATCAAGGTGCCTGAAATTTGCTTCACCGGAGATATGTCTGACCCACATCAGGTATACAGCGAAAACTGGATCGGCGTAATAGAAAAAGCAGAATAAGCAGAAAACCCTTGATTCGGTAGTATAACCGAATCAAGGGTTTTTTCAATTATCATCAATACACTTCAACAACGATTTCTGCCCAAGCTCCGCGGTCAAATGC
The DNA here is from genome assembly GCF_001680695.1 of Paenibacillus sp. KS1. Lineage (NCBI taxonomy): Bacteria > Bacillati > Bacillota > Bacilli > Caryophanales > Paenibacillaceae > Paenibacillus > Paenibacillus sp. KS1. Next base: position 63,156 of record NZ_MAIS01000002.1, read on the forward strand.
CGGAACATTGTCGGCGCTATACAGTGTAATCAGATAGTAGCCTTTGTGCTGAAGCTTCACCGATCCTTTAAAGGCTTGTTCTTGGATAGGCATCTTTCCTTCCTTGATGTCCTTATAAGGATTAGATTTGACAGCCTGCTCGTTATCATATTGCTGCACGGTGAAGCTAAGCGCTCCAAGCTTCTCGTTCCCAGCAACCACCCGACCGGCAATGTCGATTGAACCTCCCTGCGGTGTGCGAACATAACCCGATGCAGATGGATCAATAGCGATGTACTTTTTCCCCTCATCAGACAGACGAACAGGGGTGGCGCCTTCACTTGAAACTTTCCGCATAACCGAAATAGACTTCTCACCACCTGACACGGCTGTAATTCTCAACGCATTTGGTCCGGGGCGGAGCGGTAGGGTAAACTCGATTCGATTATACTGTCGACCATCAAGCGAAATGTCTTTTTTCAAGACCTTGGCATGATCATTGCCCCCTAACCAGCCTCCTCCGCTCAAGGCGGTCGCGACTGATGGCGTATTCATATCCTTTTGATAAAGCATCGTAAAGGTTGTGCTGTCCTTGTCCGTTTCCCACTTTGGCTGTAGAAGTTCGATGACTTTATTGCTCCACTTCAGCGTTACCATCTGTTTCGCAGTAGCTGGGCTGATGCCCACATAAGTCAAGGCTTGAATCGGTATGTAAGTGACGCCTTTGGCAATGAACGGCTTAGCGATGGTTGCTCCAGGCAAGGCAGATCCGTCTTCCTTATAAACCTTATCGGAGCCTACCCGAAAGAAAAGCTGTTCAAAGGGGGGCTTCAGTTCGCTATTCATGATGACCTGGACTTGCTGGGTAGAAGCGTCAAATTTTAATAGGTTAACGGCTTCTGTTGCACGCAGTGTGCGCAAAGGCACAAAAACACGTCCGTTTTTCATGATTGGCTTATCAAGAGATAAGCTTCTCCCATCAAACACGGCTTGTCCGCTGTTAACATCCATAATAAGCTCATGGGAAACACGATACATCTTGGCTACATCCAGCGTCTCATTTGTTGTATGGGATGATGAAGTTGACTCCTGAGCAAAAGAACTCGATCCACCACCAAAAGCCAGCATAACAGATATAAGTAAAGCCATACATGTTTTCATGATATCGTCTCCTACATTATCTAGTTACTTGGTTAGACGAGTCAGTAGCCGAAAGGGTTGCACATAGCTTAATCGTAATGAAGTTCGAGAAAAGTAAAAAACCGCTTTGCAGCGGAATATTACACCTTCTCATCTATCCTTGGATGGTCTGGATTGCATTCCGGATCAGGTACTAAGCCTAATTGTGCTAGCTTCATTAAATAATAGCACTCTTCCCTCATCATATGATCTGGTATGAGCGGGGAAATGCGACTAAGCACTTCGGCTGACAATTCTAAATCCTCCAGTTCCTTCAAAAAGGCTCTGAACAAATTCATCTCCATATCGACGTCAGTATGAAATCTGCGGAACGCTGGAAAATCCCGAAGCTGTGTCCGCATGTACCCTGCCATTTCGATACTCTTTAAATAGAATTGTTGAAAATGCTCTTCAAAATCCTTACTTTTCTGAATCAATCGCTTTTCTACAAAATCCAAATCGCTGGAAATAGATGCAGCATGACCCGCTGCGTCAGGCAACCAAAGGAAATCATGGTGCAGTGCATCAAATTGGGGAACCGGCTTGCCTTCCAATAGGTTGGTTAAAATACGTAAGTATTCCTCAAGTTCATTCACCATGTGATTGATAAAGGTTGGAGTGAACGCAATTGTAACACGCCCAAGGATCAGACGTTCAAGAATACTCAGCTTAAAATGTCGCAGATTGATGGTTAGCGTGTAGGCTTGCTGGTTCAGTGTTCCGATCTCTGCATCTGATTGCAGCCCTCGTGCTTGTTGAAGAAGCTGATCGAACGCTTGAATAAATTGTTGTGCAGTCTGTATATCTGACGTTTCTTTCGGGGAAAGCGCATTGAAGATGAATCTTGCATGATCGCCTAAAATTTGCAGCCAGAAGCGATGCTCAAACAACGCTGGTTGATTCAACGGGATGACCTCCTTTATCGTTCTAACAAAGGTTTATGAAGGAGGCTTAAAATTAATAACTTAGATCTCCGCATCTGCTATATCTCATATCTTTATGACTGGTACTGTAGTTCACCAAACCGCCTATTACAATCTCATTGGTGGAACAAAACGCTTAGTCGCTCACTAATCCAAACAACTTACTTTACATATAACGATTTATGGCCAGAGCCGCGATGCATAAATAACAATCAAGCTAGACAATATAAGGAAGATGAAACCATACGAAACTATGGATAAAAAGGAGTCTGCCCAATGACACATACGAATACTGTGCAAATCGAACAACTAGCGCAACAATTAATCCAGCAAACCAATGCAGCAACGCAAAAATACCAGCAGTTGTTGCAGCAAGAGCAGCAGAACGCAGTTCGCTTACAGGAGCTTGCTAAAATCGAACAGCATGCTGCCCATGTGATACAAACTGCACTTCAAGGCCATCAAACTGCTGTACAACAATTGCAGCAAATTGTTAACCTCGCCCATCAAACACATACTGCACCAACCAGTTATGCAGCGGGGTATGTAACCCATACGTATCCACAGGTGAACGATACGCAGCACTACGTCTCACATGTAAACACTACTCCCCAAACGGGATATAGAGGATACTAAAAATAGGCCGTTAACGACCTGAACAAACCAGTAAGCAGACAGCCGACTGACAGGATTCTGTCTTCATTAGAAGATGTCAGAAGAAGCTGTCTGCTTTCTTTTTTCCCCTCTGTCTCTCCCATTAAAAAAAGCAATGCCCGGCAGGATTCTGCCAAGCATTGCTGCTATTTTCTCTAGTCATGCTTCCCGATAAGAAAGGCCACAGACTCATAAGGTCGGAGTGTAAGCTGTTGGATCGTACTCGGTGTATCCTTATAATTGCTGATAAGGATATGCGCTTCACCGTGTAGTGATACTTCCACTGGAAGCGTGAACTCCGCCTCCTCGCCATAGAAGTTGCTGATGACGAGCAATCGTTCTGATCCGTGTGTGCGCATGTAAGCAAATGTGTGCGCATCGTCTTCCAGCAGTAGGCGGTAGTCGCCGTGCACGATAATGTCGTACTGCTTGCGCAGTGCAATCAATTCGCGATAATGGTGGAAGACCGAATCCGGATCGCGCAGCGCCGCCTCGGCATTGATGTCACGATAATTCGGAGCCAAGCCGATCCAAGGGATCCCCGTCGTGAAGCCTCCGTGATTCGAAGCATCCCACTGCATTGGCGTGCGCGAATTGTCGCGCGACTTCTGCTGCAGTGCGGCCATTATGTCCGCTTCGGGAACGCCCTGCTTCTGCAGCAAGCGATGTGCATTGATCGATTCGATGTCCCGATACTCGCTAATACGTGAGAAGTGCGGGTTCGTCATGCCGAGCTCTTCCCCTTGATACACGTACGGTGTGCCCTGCATCAAGTGCAGCGTCGTGGCCAGCATTTTTGCCGATTGTACACGATAGGCGCCGTCGTCGCCGAAACGAGATACTACCCGCGGCTGATCGTGGTTGCACCAGAACAAGGCGTTCCAGCCCCCGCCTGTATTCATGCCAACCTGCCACTCGCTTATGATCCGCTTAAGCTGAAAGAAGTCGAAGTCGGCTTTAACCCATTTCTCCCCATTCGGATAATCGACCTTCAGATGGTGAAAATTGAACACCATGCTCAGCTCGCGCTCATCCGGGTGCGTATACTTGATGCAGTTCTCCATCGTCGTCGACGACATTTCGCCAACCGTCAACATGTGCGGATACTGCGAGAATACACGAGCATTCATCTCCTTCAGAAACTCATGAATGCGCGGCCCGTCTGTGTAATATTTGCGTCCATCAGCCGTAGCTGTTGCCAGCGTATCGTTCGGATAGTCCTGATCCTTGGAAATCACATTGATAACGTCCAGCCGGAATCCATCAACGCCCTTATTCAGCCAATAGTGCATCATGTCGTACACTTTATCCCGCAGCACTGGATTCTCCCAGTTCAAATCAGCCTGGGTAACGTCATATAAGTGCAAATAATATTGCTCCGTTTTCTCGTCATACGCCCAGGCGCTGCCGCCAAATTTAGACTGCCAATTGTTCGGCTCCCCTCCGTTCACGCCATCCTTCCAAATATAGTAGTTGCGAATCGGATTGTCCGTACTGCTTGCAGCCTCCTTGAACCAGACGTGCTCCGTCGAGGTGTGGTTAACGACGATGTCCATAATGATGCGGATATCTTTGTCGTGCGCTTTCTGTAACAATTTCTCGAATGTATCCATCGTGCCGTATTCCGGCTGGATACGGTAATAATCGCTAATATCATAGCCGTTGTCTCTCTGCGGAGATTCGTAAATCGGCGTCAACCATATGACATCGATTCCGAGCTCCTTCAAGTAGTCCAGCTTGTCGATAATCCCCTGCAAATCCCCAATTCCGTCACCGTTTGTGTCGTTGAAGCTCTTCGGATAGATCTGATAGATGACGGATTTTTTCCACCACTCCTGCTCCAATTGTTGTGTCATTGTCTTGCACCACCATGTAGTTCTTATTTTTAGTACGATATAGGAATCGCTCTGTGTATCGTTCTGAATGCCCTAATTATGCCTGACGCTTCGTCTTCCCGATAATAAGCGTAATGACGAACGGTACAATCAACGCCACCGCCATGCCGATGAAGAATGGAACCCACTGCTGCGGGAAGATAGATAGGAAGCCTGGCAATCCGCCAACGCCGATAGACACGGCCTTTACCTGAAATGCTGAGATAACGACTGCGCCCAATGCAGAGCCGATCATCGCTGAGATGAACGGGTACCGCAGCCGCAGATTCACACCGAACATCGCAGGCTCGGTAATGCCCAAGTAAGCAGATATCGCCGAGGTCACAGACATCCCTTTCAGCTTCTCGTCCTTAGTAACGAACACCATGGCAAGCGCCGCCGAGCCCTGCGCAATGTTGGACAAGGCGAGAATCGGCCATAGGAACGTGCTGCCCGTGCTTGCAATGAGCTGCAGGTCGACTGCCAGGAATGTATGATGCATACCTGTTACGACAAGCAGCGCATACAAGCCGCCGTAAATAAGTCCACCCAGTACAGCCGCATGCTCGAAAATTCCAACGAAAGCCGATGTGATGGCGTTGCCGATTGTGAAGGTCAACGGTCCAATCACGATAAAGGACAAAAACCCGGTAAGAAGCAGCGTAGTCGGAGCGACCAACAGCAGCTTGAAGCCATCCGGCACACGCTTGTTCAGAAAGCCCTCGATCTTCGCCAAGCAGAAAGCAGATACAAGTACAGGAAGCACTTGCCCTTGATAGCCAATCTTCTCGAATTCAAAACCAAACAAGTTCCAGTGCGGTACCGTACCATTCGCAACTGCATCCCCATATGCCCAAGCATTCAGCAAATCCGGATGGATAAGCATTAAGCCAAGTACAATCCCGAGCAGTTCACTGCCGCCGAACTTTTTAACCGCTGACCAGCCGATCAGCCCCGGCAGGAAGACGAAGGCGGTATTGGCGATCAGATTGATCATCTCCGCGAAACCCTTCCACTGAGCATATACATCAATGAAGGCTTGATCCGCAAAGAAGATGCCCTTGCCAGTCAATATATTGTTGATCCCCATCAATAGACCTGCCGTAATAATAGCAGGCAAAATCGGAATGAAGATATCTGCAAGCGCCTTCACTGCACGCTGCAATGGGTTTAGTTTCTTGGATGCCACATTCTTGATGTCCTGCGTAGACGCTCGTTCCCCACCGCTAATCTCAAGCAGCTTCTCGTACACCTTCTGTACAAGTCCTGGACCGATAATGACTTGGAACTGCCCGTTCGTCGCAAATGATCCTTTGACAAGTTCATTCTTCTCCAAAGCTTGCTGATCAACAATGCTTTCGTCATTTAAAGCAAAGCGAAGTCGCGTCACACAATGCGTAACCGCAGAAATATTTTCTTTTCCACCAATGGCTTCTAAAATCTGCTCAACCGAACGTTGATCAACTGCCATATCGATGTACCTCCCCAATGGAATCGCTTCCACGTTTGTTGAGACCATTATAACTTGTATAGACAGGTTTGTAAACACTTGTATAGACAAGTTGCTTTGGAGATCGTGAAAAAACAGCGGTCACTCTAGGATTTCTTTTCTCATCCAAGACTGCCGCTGTTTCATTTCGTTAAGTTACGTCAACTATAAAATTCGCAACATCGGTTTGTTTTATCAATTGAATACGAGATGCTTAGTACCTCGTCATCGTCTCCGCGCAAAGTCAGTAAACACAAATCGTTCAGGATGATGGCGCGATTCCGTGTACTCGAACAACTCACCATCATGCATATATACATAGTTCTTCACAACGACGACGAAGCCGTACGATTTCATGATCAAGTGTTCCCGATCCTTTGTCGTCGCAGGCTCCACCTGGATCACGCGCTGGGCAAAGCCTATTTTGTGCCCTAATTGCTGTTCGATATAGTCGTATATCGAGCGCTCAGCAATTTCCTTCGTTAGGCCCTCCACCTTCTCCTTTAAAAAATAATTGATATCTAAAATAATGCGCTCTCCGTCAAGCTCGCGCACCCGATGCAGACAATATGCTATTGCGCCCAATGGCAGCTTAGTTCGCTCATGCAGCTTGTCCGTAATCGTAATTTCCTCAAAGTAAGGTACGGTCGTCTCGAACTTCTGCCCGCTGCTCTCGCTTGCTTCCTTGAAGCTGACCAATCCGCCGAATGAGAACGCGATGGCATTATTGTCTAGCACATATACGCCCTTGCCAGGATGGCGATTGACAAGCCCTTCTTCGACAAGCAGATCGAGCGCGTTACGAATCGTTCCCCGGCTCGTGTCATAGATAACGCAAAATTCATGCTCCGAAGGAAGCTTTGTTCCCGGTGCGTATTCACCTGAAGCAATCTTTCCCCTAATATCTTCATAAATGGCCATGTACAGCTTATTTGTAGTCATCTTTATAACTAACCCCCAATAATGCTTCCGTCCTAACCTTCCTTGCTTGCCTCTATCATATCACGATTGCTGCAGCAGTTAAAAAGAAGAAGAACGACTCACGCCACTCAGCACGGTAACCGTTAAAGCCCACAAATAATAAGCTGCCAGCGCAGGATGATATATATATAAATAAAGTGCGTTGAATAGAAAAAAACCTGATAAACCAAGGGCTTTGGATTATCAGGTCAATATACCATCATATGTCTCAATTATTGTTTTAATCAGTCTCAATTATAATTGTTACTGTTAAAATTGAGATTAATTTTAAGATAACTTGAGACTTTTAGTTTATTTTTCAATTACTTAAAAAGCAAACCAATAATATTCATAAGAAACTATGTCTCATGTATTATTTGCAATCAACCGGCCCTCGGTTTTATCATAATGTTTTAGTTCACAACTAATACCTCTCCAAAATCACCCATATAATAATTGCCTCAGGATTTTTATCATCTTTTAGATACATTTTAGGAAATACAAACGTCGCTTTTACCTTATTTTCTTTATCGTAATAAATTCTAGAATAAAGACCTTGAGCTGAATCATAACCTTTCTCAATATAGTGACTTCCTAATAGATTTGTCACATCACTTAAATTAACGATGACACCATTCCCGAGTTTTTCTATCCCCTTCTCTGTTCGGTTCATTGTCTTCAATGTCAAAATTTTGCCGCTATTATCATGAATTACAGAAAAATCCTCAAAATACTTTTGCGTAGTTGTCCCAGTCACTTTATCGTCGAAATCGTTTCTCTTTTTGTAAACAGACAGATCTACATCTTTGATATTTTGATTTAAGTTAATCCCACTAATGGTTAGATTTGATAAATTAGTCGAATCCAATGAGTTCAACAACAACTTGTTACGTAAATAGAAACCTCCTGTTACAATAAGTACCAACAATATTATAAGTATAGAATATTTAATTGGTTTAATAGTTAATAAATTCCTCACCCCACCACTTCCTACTTATAACTAATATCGTATCCATTTTTTATTTCATTCAAAACAGTTACTCCATCTAGAGTAATAATTACGTTCTTTCAAGAAATTCTTGAGAAATCGAATATTACGAGACAACACTGTAGGCATTGATTTAGGAGTGATGACCTGGTAGTTCCAACCATGCTGAATCACATATGCTTCACATCTTTCGTTAATTAGTTTTTGTTTATTGTTAAACTCCTCTTCCACGCTATCTTTTATTTGATATAAAAATGGAGCATGCCCTCCCGAAAGACTAGCACATCCGGAGTATGAAACCATGGATCTTCCTGATCATTATTCTTCGGCATAGGTACTTAAACAGGCTGCACGTAATATCTCATTACAGCGCGATCTAACTCTAGGTAATAAAAAAACAACCTTTCACCTAAAGATTCATATTCAACAACACGTTTCATTCTTTGGCTGTAAAAGCTACCTATTATATGGGGATGAGAATAGCTGTTACGATTATTTACTCTTCGTTTCGGCATAAAAAGCTTGTCTTCTTCTGCCCAATTTGTAGTTGACCAGTATTGATCCATTCCAACCTCCATCATAAAGTATCACTTATAACAATAATTTGAACGTATAATATCCATGTCACCATATATGGGCATTGATTGGTAATAATATACACGAATAAAGTTGGCTGTATAGAAAAAAACCTGATAGACCAAAGGTTTTGGCTTATCAGGTAAATATACATCTTCTCAAATCTATGCCTTCATTTGTCTATTGTGGTATTCGTCTCAATTATAACTGTTACCCACGATGTGGTTTGAAGTTCGTACTATATTTTGTACGCCTTCATCGCCTTGCGAAGTTCCTTCCACGATGGGCGCTTGCCGTACATAAGTACGCCCGTGCGGTAAATCTTCGCAGCGAGCCAGCCGAAGAACAGGATGGATACGATCAAGATCGCAATGCTCACCCAGAATTCCCACCATGCTGCATTTCCCGTGCCAATCCGCAGCAGCATCGAGGTCGGTGTGAAGAATGGAACAAAGGATGTCGCTTTTACCAGCAAGGTGTTCGGTGACGACACGCTAAACATTACAATGTAGAATGCCGCCAACGATAGCATCGTAATCGGCATAATCGCTTGTGCCAAGTCTTCAGTCCGGCTAACGAGCGAGCCTACTGCTGCGAACAGCGTTGCATATAGGAAGTAGCCAAGCACATAGAGCAGCAATCCACCACCAACCACTGTCCAATCAATCATCGAGATATCGAAGTTGAGTGCCTTCAGTGGGGCTGAATTATGCGGCAGCAGCAGATTAATCATAACCACAACGAAGAACACAATAATTTGTATCAGCCCAAGTATGAACATGCCGATAATTTTCCCGAACATTTGCGCGAGCGGCGATACGCTCGTAATGAGAATTTCCATAATACGCGAGCTCTTCTCTTGCGTAACCTCGGATGCAATCATGTTACCTGTCATCGTATTCGTCATGAAGAACAGAATGATCAATACCATAACGACGATAATCGAAATCGTTTTTTGTATCGGATTTTCTTCCTTCGCTTTCTCGCCTTCCTTCACGATCTTCTGTGTATCAATCGTAACCGGCTTGCTCAGCTCTGCCTTCTGCTGTTCGGTAAGTGAATCCTTCACGAGCCACTCAGTCTTCACTGCACTTAATGCACCTGTAACCGTCGCCTCATCGCCATGTCCAAGCTCATCCTTGCCATGGAACACAACCTGCGGGAACGATTGCTTCTCCACATTGCCCGCTTCGTCCTTCTTTGGCTCGAACTTCAAGTATCCTTCCAGATCGCCGGACTCCGCTTTCTTGCGCAGCTCCTCTTCTGAAGCGGACGGAACAAGCTTTAAGTCGCTGCCTCCATGCTTCGTCATTTGATCTTCAAATGATTTCACAATGTCCGCGTACTCTCCACCCTGTACCAGACCGATTGATGTAGGCTCATTGCTCGAAAATTGCGAGATCAGATACGGAATATTAACCCCAACTGACATAATGAGTGCTAAAATAATCGTTGTAATGATGAACGACTTCGTCATCATCTTCGTCTTCAATGTGAATCGAATGACCGTCCCCAGGTTATGCATTAGATTCGCCTCCAACTGCTTTAATGAAGATCTCGTTCAATGTCGGCTCCTTCAGCTCGAACTGCTGAACTGTCGATTTTGCCATCGCAAGCTGCAGGATATCCTGTGCGGCCACTTCATTCGTAATGTGCAGTTTATAACCGTCTCCTGTTCGGGAAACGGATTGGACGCCTGCGATGCGATCCAAACCATCCACATCTCCACTCGTGCGCAGGATGACATGCTCTCGTGGATATTGAGATTTCAATTCACGCAGCGACCCTTGCAGCACCGCATTACCCTTTTGCAAAATCGTCAGGTTCTGGCACAGTTCTTCTACATGCTCCATCCGGTGCGTAGAGAACAGAATGCTCGTGCCTTGATCGCGCAGCTCCTTAACCGTCTCCTTCAACAATTCGACGTTAACGGGATCCAAGCCGCTGAATGCTTCGTCCAAGATGAGCAGCTTCGGCTTGTGAACAATAGCTGCAATGAAGCCGATTTTCTGCTGATTTCCCTTAGACAGCTCCTCAATTTTCTTGTTGTAGTTTTCCGGTACATTGAACCGTTCCAGCCAATACTTTAGGTTCTTGTCTGCTTCCGCACGCTTCATCCCGCGCAGCTGCGCCAAGTACGTTACCTGCTCGCTAATCTTCACCTTCGGGTACATTCCCCGTTCCTCCGGCAAATACCCGAGGATGCGAGTCAGCCCATCATGATAAGGCTTGCCATGATACGTAATAGATCCGCCATCTGGATAAATAAGACCAAGAACCATCCGCATTGTCGTCGTCTTGCCCGCACCATTCGCACCAAGCAATCCGTAGATTTCCCCTTCTTCTACCTTAAAGCTAAGACCATTCACGGCTGTCTTGTCACCGTACTGCTTCACGACTTGCTGCAACTGTAATGGATTCATTGCGCGTATACGCTCCCCTCAATATGCATCTCAATCATATAAGCTAATATGTCATCCAGCTCCAATGCATGAGTCTGAACAACCTCAATCCCTTCATCGTGCAAAAAACGCTCCAAACCGGTAGCATTATGCGCAATAAGTCTTACCCCGAAGCGCTCCTGCATAGCCTTCATCAGACCTGGTGCACCTTCGTAATCCGCTGCCTCGCCATCCACGACGAACACCTTCCACGCATCGAACAGTGCGTCCTTTTCCGTAAAATGAAGCACCTTGCCCTTATGCATGACCAGAATATAATCAGCCAACCGCTTTACCTCATCCACGATATGTGTCGCGATTAAGACGGTCCGCTTCCCATCCTTTAAATACGCATGCAAATCATTGATCATCATGCGCCAAGATAGTGGATCGAACCCGGAGGTCGGTTCATCAAGCACTAGCAGCTCTGGCTTCGGACATATCGCAACGATCAAATCCAGCTTACGGCGCATTCCCTTCGACAGCTTGCTCAGCTTCTGCTTCGGCGGCAGCTCATACTTCGCCATAAGCTGATGGTAGAGCTGCCAATCCCATGATGGATACCACTGTGATACAAAGGATACAAGCTGTTCCGCTGTCATATCGTCCACCTCCGAATCGGAGTTCTCCGCTACGTAGCCAATACGCGCCTTCACAAGTGTACTTAGCTCTGGCTCTGTCTTCTCCTGCAGCACGGTTATCGTCCCTTCATCAGGATGAACAAGCCCCAGGCTCATTCCGAGCATCGTCGTCTTGCCTGACCCATTTGTACCTATGATCGCGGTGACACAGCCTTGTGGTATGCATAGATTTAACGGGCCAATGCGGAAGTTGTCACGCTGCTTCACTACCTGTTTCATCTCAATTACATGTTGATTGTCCAATGCTTCTCCCCCCTTGTACGCACCAAATGCTAGCTCCCGCTGTGCTTGCGCTGGATGACTTCCTGAAGCATCAGCATGAGTTCTTCAGTGGATACATCCACATGCATTGCAGCTTCAACGGCGTGCTCAAGTGCCTGCTCGATCGCTTCCTTCCGATACCTGTCGCGTTCTGCCGCTTGAACCGGTGTCACAAACGTCCCCGTGCCCTGCTTCGTCCGCAGCAGCCCTTCGTTCTCCAAGTCTTGATACACCCTTCTTACCGTGATGACACTGCATTGGAGCTGATTCGCGAATTCGCGTATAGACGGGAGCAGCATCCCCTCTTCGACCTGTCCGCTCAGGATGAGTGCGCGAAGCTGGTGTTTAATTTGGGCATACAACGGTTCGGAGCTATTCGTATTAATTTGAATGGGGATAAACACCGCTCCTCATCACCTCCAGATTCGTTCTGTGCTTATTCACATCCAATCTCGCTTCAGAACGATCTTATGCAAACGATTCATTCCGATCACCATCGAATTGACGATGATAACAATGGACAACACGATACCCATCCAAGGGTACGATCGCGCTACGTATACCAAAGTCTGTAAAATACTTCCGTCCGCTACCGCTATCAGGACGGACACCATGGTTATAACGCCTAGTAGAATAAATGTATACCTCATATATAGTCGTCCGCTCATGCTCAGCTCACACGAGATATACAACCAATTAACAGCAACAGCGTACGCTACCAACATGAATACATAGGATAAGATGCTGATCCAGCCAAGACTTCTCAATGTCTCACTGAGTAAGTAGTGCCCCACGATAACAATGCTCATATTAATCAGCAGAGCCACACACATCTGCATCGTACGTGAATACACTATGGTTCTCGCATCGATTGGGAGTATGCGCAGCTTCCTCATCCATTTCGTATACGAGTCATCCTTCATATATCGCATCGATCTTCGAGAGATAAAGAAGCCAAGATTCGGGATCGTAAAAAGAAACACAAAATCCGCAACCCCCTTGAAAGCTCTCGTCAAGACCTCGTCGCCACGAAATAACTCTCGCAACACCAGACCGCTCATCGTGGCCATATAAATACTGAACGCTACCGTCATCAATAAGCCCCACTTGAATCGAACAAGATCGCTCTTTACAAGCATCCACGCTTCTCTATATGGTCTGCGCACTTTAAGACCCCCTTTATATCAAACTAATTCACACTATAGATCGGTAAATCAAGTGTGCTTGCTTGCTCATCACTGTGCTTACTGTATATATCTTTATACACAGTATAATGAGTGACTACTTCCCTGTCAATCCATCATTAGGAAAAATAAACATTACCCTATCCAGACTCATCTTTATTTGCACCGTTAAAAGCCTACTATGCTGAAGAATCTAAGCACGCAAAAAAAGCTCGCCTTTCGCACTTAAAGTGCAGAAAGAACGAGCTTCTTCTAAACTAACTATCGCACTCACGAACAAACCAGCGATTCGTGGAAATCCTCTTCACAGATCGCCGTCTACTAGTTGATTACAGACCAAATATAGCATCTATTACTGGCTTTGTATGACCACCTGGATACAAGATATACAGCAAAAGATATACGGTTGCCCCTGTTATTGCAGTAATGAACCAGATGACAGAGGTGAACTTACCCAGCTTGCGGTGCTTCGCATAACTCCCTTTATACCCTGTATACAGTGTCGTCAAGCCGAACACAGCTGCTACAGCTGCAAGCACAATATGGAACAACAGGAAGACCAGATAATATACCTTAAGGTCATCCGGGCCGCCCCATGCGGTATTGCCAACGAAAACCGTGCGAGACGCATAAATAATGAAGAAGATTGTCGCAGCTACGGCCGCTGCCAGCATTGTCTTCTTATGCTGTTCCCGCTTGCCCTTAATAATTTGAGCCCAACCGATAGCGACCAATATGGCGCTGACGACGATGAACGTCGTGCTGATAGTTGGCATAATAAAGTACAGATCCACGAATGAAACGCCCTCCTCATATGCATCGGCAACGAAGCAGCCAATAACTCTCCTGCTTCTGCTTACGCTACCCATTATAGAGCATTTTTACGAATTCAACTGCCCTTCTGCTGCGGTGTCCACAAAATCGTCATCATCTTTACTTTCACGTCTGAACCAGTGGACGAATACGTAGAAGAGAATACAGCCATACATCGTTTCTTGAATCAGCTTCATTAGAATGCCTCCGAGCTGTTGATCTTCAATCGGAGTGAACCAATTAAAGAAGCTAGGCCCATCAAATGCGGCGAGCATCTTTACAGGATCCCCGGATATGCAATAGCCCATTGCCTGCACCCAGGCTTCCTTGTCCACATACGTAGCATAGAGAGGCTCGCTTGCAAAGATGATTAATGCACAAGCAGGAGTAATTAGAACGCCATTCAAAAAAACATAGCCCATCTTCTTCACATCTGTCAACGAGTTCCACTCTGGTACCGGAACGACGATCGGCCACCACATCAGCATAGCAGCAATGAACAATACAATGTAGTAAATAATATGTTCCGTATAATGAGTCATGACATAATCATGCACTGCCGGCACATGATAGAAAGAGAACAAGGTATTGAATAGAACAGCGCTAAGAATCGGATTCGTCAACAGCTTCAAACGCTTCAGCGGCTTGCGATCCAATAGATATCGCCATAACCAGGACGGAATAGCTAATAATAGAAGCGGCGGTACAATGATGTACGATAATGCCATCATCGCCATATGGAAGGTAAACATCATATGACTCATCATATTAATAGGCCCGCCTTGAGCTAGGTAGAGCAAGCCTGTCCCAATTACAAACATTAGCTTCTTCGACGCAGGCACTGGCTCAGAAGATGAGAATCGATTGCGAAAAGGCCCTGTCAGCCCGAAATATAACACATTGATAAGCACCGTTGCTGCAAGGAACAACGGACTCCACACATCATAGAAACTGAAGTATTCTGTCAATCCGAACATAAATGTTCAGCCCTCCTCATCCTGCAACACCCGAGGCGCCACCATTTCGTCACATTTTGCCCTATTACGGAAAAAGAGGCGACGCTCTTTGCGTCCCCTCTTCTCACTTATCCGACTTTACCACCATACCCAATACACAGCCATTATAATGGCCGTGAAAGCAATGACGGCTCCACCTATCATGAACAGTATCGGAATCATATGTCCTTTATCTTTCATATGCATCCAATACCCCATCTGAATGACAACCTGCAAGACAGCCATGACGAGAAGGATGATAACCGTGAACGTTGGGTTTACTTCACCCGCTGAACCTACCGTAGCAAATGCGATCAACGTAAGCACAATAGAGAAGATGAATGCAATAATATGCTTCTGCTTGCCCTCATGCTTATGTCGACGCTTCGAGTTGTCTGATGTTACTTGGTGTGTTGTCACTTGGTTAACCCACCTTTCCCATGAGGTATACAACTGTGAAGATGAATACCCACACAACGTCGATAAAGTGCCAGTACAGTGCGGAGACGTAAATCTTCGGTGCTGTAACCAAATTCAAGCCCTTCTTCATTGTTTGCAAAATAACAAGTGTGATCCATACGACACCAAAGGCAACGTGCGCGCCATGGAAGCCGACCAGGGTGTAGAAGGATGAACTGAACGCACTCGTCGTAAACGTGTGACCTTCATGCACATATTCTACGAACTCGTATATTTCAAGACATAAGAATCCTAGTCCCAATGCAACCGTTACTGCGAGCCAGCTGAGCATGGCTTTGACTTCTTTGCGATGCATCGCTTGAATAGCGAACACGCTCGTCAAGGAGCTGGTCAGCAAGATCATTGTTGCAGCCGCAATCATTGGAAGCTTGAACAGCTCGGAAGCGGCAGGACCATCACCGATTTGGTTGCGTAGCGCAAGGAATGTTGCGAACAGCGTACCGAACAATACTGCCTCTCCGCCAAGGAACAACCAGAAGCCGACGACCTTATTGCGGCCTTCTAGGGTTGCTTTTTCCGGCTCATGTGGCCATTCGCCTTCTGCGTGATGTGCATGTGCACTCATGCTTTAACCCCCTTCTGCTCCAACTCTTCCGGTTCGATATGATATCCATGGTCGTCCTTAATCGAACGCAGGAACATACAGCCGAATGTAATCAGCAGGCCGAAACCTGCAACGATATGATTGTTGAACAAACCGTTCAGCAGTGCATTATTGAAATCATCCTTCGCGAACATGAAGCCGAAGCCTGCCACGAACAAGCCAACAGACATCATGAACGGGAGAATAGATGGCGATGGCATATGAATGGAACCAATCGGCTCTGCAGCCGGCATTTCCGTGTTGCCCTCCATCTTTTCTTTCCACCAAGCATCATAGCCGCGTACAAGCGGAGTTTGCTTGAAGTTGTACTCTGGCGGTGGAGATGGAATTGTCCATTCCAGCGTACGACCATCTTCCCAAGGATCGTTGCCCAGGTTCTTCGGATCTCTTGATGTAATTGCAATGTTGTACAAGAACATAAGAACCCCGATACCCATCATGATTGCCCCGATCGTACTTACCAAGTTCATGAGGTCGAAGCCTTGATTCGGCAAGTACGTAAAGACCCGACGCTGCATTCCAATCAAACCAAGGAAATGCTGAACGAAGAATGTCAATTGGAATCCAATCCAGAACATCCAGAAGGTAGCTTTGCCTAGTCCTTCACGAAGCATGCGTCCGAACATCTTCGGCCACCAGAAATGGAGCCCTGCGAACAAGCCAAGCACCAAACCACCAACAATAACGTAGTGGAAGTGCGCTACGACGAAGTACGTATCATGGAACTGGAAGTCAGCAGGCGCAGATGCCAGCATGACGCCCGTAACCCCACCCATAACAAATGTTGGAATGAAACCTACTGCGTACAGATTGGCCGCGGTGAACTTAATCGAACCGCCCCACATCGTGAATAGCCAGTTAAATATTTTAATACCGGTTGGTACTGCGATAAGCATCGTTGCAATCGAGAACAGCGCATTCGCTACTGGCCCAAGACCAACTGCAAACATATGGTGAGCCCATACCATGAAGCCTAAGAAACCGATCAGGATCGTTGCGAATACCATGGAGCTGTACCCGAATAGGCGCTTGCGAGAGAACGTACTGATGACGTCGGAGATAATCCCGAATGCCGGCAAAATCAGAATGTACACTTCCGGGTGACCGAAGATCCAGAAGATGTGCTGCCAGAGCACCACACTTCCTCCATTCGGTACATAGAAGAAGTTCCCGCCAAACAAGCGGTCGAACATGAGCAGGATCAATCCCACCGTTACAGCAGGGAAAGCGAATAGAATTAATGCAGACGTAATAAAGGACGCCCATGTAAACATCGGCATGCGCATGAAGGACATTCCCGGTGCGCGCATGTTAATAATCGTTGCCAAGAAGTTAATGCCCCCGATGAGTGTACCCAAACCAGAAATCTGCAAGCCGATGGTGTAGAAATCCACACCGTGCGTTGGGCTATAATCCGTACTTGATAACGGTACGTAAGATGTCCAGCCTGCATCAGGCACACCGCCCATCAGCCAGCTCAAGTTCAGCAGCAAGCCGCCGAAGAAGAATGTCCAGAAGCCGAGTGCGTTCAAGAACGGGAACGCAACGTCACGAGCCCCAATCTGCAGCGGGATAATGGCATTCATTAGTGCAAAGATAATCGGCATTACACCGAGGAAAATCATCGTGGTGCCGTGCATGGTAATCAATTCATTAAAAGTTTTTGCGTCTACGAAATCATTCATAGGCTGAATTAATTGTATCCGGATCAAGATGGCTTCAATACCGCCAATACCGAAGAATAAAGCCCCGGCGATAAGGTACAGAATGCCGATCTTCTTATGGTCGACCGTCGTCAGCCAATCCATCAAGCCGCGATGTCGCTTCACCGTGTGAGCCAAGGTCGTTACCTCCCCTAGAAGATGCTGAAATCTACTGCTTATTGATTGCTTTCAAGGAATCAAGCTTGTAATCTGCCAAGTATTTCACGATGCCATCGAGTTCTTGCTCAGACAACTTATCTTTGAATGCTGGCATCTTATTGCCAGGCTTCACTTTCTCAGGATCCTGAATCCATTGACGAAGTTGCTCCTCAACCTTCTTCTGATCCAGTGGCTCATCAGCAGTTTCACGGTTAAGCATAATACCGGCAACTGCTTCACGGCTGCCAAACCCCTTCAAGTTAGGCCCCATGGACGGCTTCTTATCGATAGCGCGGCAGGACAAGCAATTCTGCTTGAAGCTCTCTGCAACTTGTGTGTCACCTTCGAACGGTTTTGGTTCAGCCTTCATCTCATTAACCCAAGCCGTGAACGTGTCTTCGCTGACCGCCTTCACTTTAAATTCCATAAATGCGTGGGAGTATCCGCATAGCTCAGCGCACTTCCCGCGATACACGCCTTCTACATATGTCTCAATGTACATCTTGTTGACGTTGCCGGATGGGTTCGTATCCATCTTGCCCGCAATGGATGGAAGCCAGAAGGAGTGTAGGACATCAGCTGTCTTCAACTCAAGTGCAATCTTCTTCCCGTTCGGAACAATCATGTCTTGAGCTGTTGTAATCCCGTACTCAGGATATTCGAATTCCCACCAATATTGGTGACCTGTTACCTTAACCTTAATTGCATCTTTATCTTGGCTATAATCCTCAGCGAAGGCAAATACATACTTCACCGTTGGAACTGCCAAAATAATGAGGAGGATGATCGGAATGACCGTCCAAATCACTTCAAGCTTGTGGTTCCCTTCGACTTGCTTCGGAATCTCGTTCTGTCCCGGTCGTCTGCGATAGCGAAGGACGACATAAATGGAAATACCGAATACGACAATAACGACCAGCGTCATAATCGTAATCGCCAACTGCATTAATCCGAACTGCTTGTCTGCAATGGGCCCCTGCGGATTGAGAGCCGATATATCAGCACGACCGCAAGCACTTAGGAGCAGGACGAGTCCGGCGAACAGTGGAAGTAGTCGCTTCACTGCGTGCCACCGATTCATCATTGATCAACCCCACTTTGTACGTTTTCGCTGATTACCCCATCGCATGCTGTGTCGAAATCTCAATGCAAGTGCCCCTATGGCTCAGAAGTGAGTACAAGCTGCCGTCCATCCAGATAAGCCAATATTAACCAATCATTCATTGCGCAACGAATCCTTTGCGCAATGAAGGCGCATGCATATTCGATTTCAGACCGGTAAGAATCCTTCGTCGGAAGTCATTCTCATGTTCGAATGCCTTCAGGCAGGCCCCGGTTTAAACACGGATGTCGTAATCCTGTCAATTACTACAATCACTTACCTAAATATAATTTCCATATATTTATTTGTCAATGTTTCCCGGTCAGTTCACAAAGTGTTCAAACACTCTGAAAAACGGCTTTATATCAGTATTTGTAAACGTTTACAAAATACAAAATGAGACTGCTCGCCTTTGTCGAAACCACTCAATTTCTGGCAGTTTCCTGCCTGTTTTGATCACAAAAATCTATATTCCGCATACTCGCATGTTGATTTTTGAACACTAATGGAAGTAAATAAGGAGGTTGAATGGAGTTGTCAAATGATGTTCACAACAACGCAAATCATGTTCACTGGATTGTCACATTTATAATCGCTGCTGTCATGCTGGTCTCTTCCGGCTGTGCTGGGATGGAGGCTGAGAAGTCAAGGTCGCCGGGAGGCAACACGAAGGCGAACTATGCAGATCGGAAGGTCAAGGAACAATCAGCACCTTCTGGAACCCCGTTGCCCCAAATGGGCACCGAAAGCAACTATCGTACAAAACAGAACACAAAGTACACAAAGCAGTCCCATTCCACATCTCAGCCGCAGGCATTGTCTAATCCGCGTCCCCTGTTCATCAATCAATCTGTCAGCGATGCTGTCGGACATCTGGATGGAGTCAGTGTAGCCTATGTCTTGCAGCATAAGGATACCGCTTATATCGCACTCACGCTTGATGGCACAGGTCTAGGTACAATCGGCAGCGGAGGCAAGCATGAGCAATCCCGAATCGGCGCCCCGAATACAGCTGGTCACATGGAACGCGAGGCGAATCGCTGGCCCCCGCGCTTCATAACTTCGGATAGTCCGGTACGTACAGTGAAGCAGAGCGACAAATTATCAGATGAGCTTCTTCATACCATCGACAAGACGGTTCGGAGTCAGACCTCTGGGGTGAAGCATGTTCGAATTAGCGCCAATATGGACTTATTCAACGGATTAACTCCTTATGTCATGCACGCTTATCCTGGAGATTCCCTGCAGTTCGCAGAGGCGGACATTCTGAAGCTTATACACCGCACAATGCACTAACAACTCATGAGACGTTGAACAGCTCTAACTGACAATGAGAATGATGTGTGTTACTTGCACTAGTTTTAGGGAGGGATGCAGCCGCATCGCTCCCTCATATTCCTACCTATATAATTATGGTATATAGTTGATCTGCCCTATCCTAAGTCCCTGACGAATTATTCTTTCCCCCTGGTGTAAATGGAAGACAAGTCAAAATACGCGGTCCATCTGCAGTCACCGCTACGGTATGCTCGAAGTGCGCTCCCCAGGAACCGTCACATGTAGCAACAGACCATCCATCTGCACCCAGAATCACATCACCAGATGTACCTAGCGTAAATATCGGTTCAAGCGTTATGACCATCCCTTCTTCCAAATAAGGCTCGCGTCCAGGCCACCCATCATTCGGAATTTCAGGAGGTTCATGAATAGACTGCCCGATCCCATGCCCCACAAGCGCAGTTACGACTCCATACCCCGCATCACGCCCCATTCGTCCGATCGCAGCCGCTATATCCCCAACCGCCCTTCCAGGGGTCGCCAGCTTCGCTGCATAACGTAATGCATGGAGTGTCTGTTGCATAAGACGCTTGGCCTCAGGCTGTACGTTGCCAATTCCATAGGTCCATGCCATATCTGCGAGCCATCCTTTGTAATTCACCACAAAATCTATCGTAACGAGGTCACCTGATTTAAGAGGTTTGGCAGACGGGAACCCATGGCATACAACCTGATTCACCGAAGCGCATGTTGCATACGGATATCCATAATACCCTTTCTGCTCAGCAGTTGCTCCCTGCTGCAATAGCCAGCGCTCTACGAATTGATCAATTTCCACCGTCGTAACGCCAGGTGCGAGCCTTGACGCCACTTCACGATGGCAGCGGGCTGCCAAGTATCCTGCCTTCTGCATCAGCTCTATCTGCGCAGCAGTCTTCGTATTCTCCATCGCATACTCCTCCAGCGTTACATGTCCCAATGATAAGTATATGCACGGGATCATCTGTTATAGAAGCACTATTGGATCCTTTCATTTCACCCATCCATACGCAAACAAGGCGCCCCGATTACCGGCGCGCCTACTCTGTACATATTCTTAGTTATTCCTTACATTCGCAGGTTTGCACTTCAGTTCCTCGTAATGTCTGATCAGAGACGGTTACAACGTTACGACACACTGGTATCCATTTTGCACATTTCCAATTCTACAAGCTGAGTTAATTCATCTTCATAGCCGCCCATAATCCGATACTTTCGGATGTACTCCTTCACGAATTTCCGAGGATTCTTCGGACGGAAAATACGTGTCATCTCCAACAAGCTTTCTTTCACTTCGTTGTGACCTTTTGTTGCCATGAAAATTCCCTCCCAAAGCGTTGTAGATCATGCTCCGCAACGGAGAACCAATTGGACTATCGCTTCACTTACTGGAATTTGCAACCTTTTAGTCTTAGTATATCATATTCAGCCGAGCTGCAAAATCACACCAACATATCTTAATCATTTCTCCATTGGGTATGCTAGTAACAGCATTAGAGTTAACATACAACGCGTAATCAAGCTGTCGTAAGGCTGAAATTCCATTACTACTACAATAAACAGGAGCAATCTCAATGAATCAGCATCCCCCGACTCCGATTCAAGCTGACGCAGCGGAACAGACTGGATTTGACCACGTTAAATTGCAGCAGGCATTGGATACGCTGCCTAAATTGTTCCCCCGTATGTATTACTTCGCGTGTGCGCGTCATGGACAAGTAATCGCAGAGGTATATGCCGAAGGAGTAAGACCTGGGCAATTCTATGATCTGCGTTCCGCTACCAAAAGCTTCATCTCAACACTCGTGGGCATTGCCGTTCATCGCGGGGACATGCCTTCGCTGCATGAACCAATCACTGACTATTTGCCGCAAGACATCGTGAGCAAGCGCCAGATAGATACTTGGTGGCACCGCATTACCTTCAAGCATTTGCTCACAATGACATCAGGCTTGCTATGGGAGACAGGCAATCGACTCGGAGAGCGCTGGATACGCAGCTTCCATAACAGCAGCAGCTGGGTGAAGTATGCGCTGCGACTGCCCGTCCATCCCGAACGGTTCGGACAATTTCAATATCGGAGCATTGATTCCCATCTGTTATCGGTCCTGCTCACCTCTTGCACTGGGATACGTGCAGATGAATATGCAAGAGCGCATCTGCTATCTCCAATAGGGATCGATCATTACCGCTGGGACTTATCCCCTGACGGGCATGCAGCAGGCCATGTTGGGCTCTGGCTGACTGGCCCAGATATGCTTCGATTCGGCCAGCTCATACTAGATGGCGGTTCCATCCAACCTCCTGCTGGTAATGAAGGATCGGACGAGCGCATTCACGTCATACCCTCTACATGGATTACGGAATCGCATCGCCCCTATTCACCTGGCATGCCTGCTTTTGGCGCCTACGGCTACCAATGGTGGCTCCACCAATTAGGCAGCGAGGAGGCAGCCTGTGCAGTTGGTCATGGCGGACAAGTGATATATGTAGTGCCGTCGCGCTCCCTTACTGCCATCTTCGCTGGCAATCCACATGTATGCCGGTGGAGACATCCGAAGCGTTGGATGGAAGAGCAGCTGTTGTCTGCTGCTACATTTTCTTAATATTCAATCCGACTATCGCTGCTGGCGAGGGCTTGTGCCGCACGATATAATGGTACAATCAGGAAAGGGGCGTTGTATGTGAAAAAAATTCGTGCATTAGGCATGGGAAGGGACATCGTGCTGCTAGCCGTCATCTTATTCTTCGTTGAATTTGTGCGAGGAGCAGCGCTCGTTTCATTCATCCCTATCTATGGCCAGAACATACTGTACATTAGCCTTGCCATTATCGGGGCCGCGACTACCGCACATTACTTGACGGATACGCTGCTTAAGACAGCTATTGGTTACTTGCTGGATCGTCTCCCCGCCAGATTGATTATTAATATAGGATTGCTTATTTCACTGACAGGGATTGCTCTGTTCCATTACGGAAATATTCCATGGGTGTTCATCTTGGCAGCTGCCCTATATGGCGTTGGAATATCTCCCGTATGGATTGTCTGCTTAACGAAGGTAAAAGAAGATCAACGCGCTGCCCAAATGGGCTTCCTCTATATGATATGGCTGGTTGGGATGGGCGCTGGCCCTGTCGTATTGAACCTCATCCTAGACTATAAGCCTGCATTCTCGTATTGGCTGCTTGTTGCCTTGTCCACTGTCGCTTGGCTGCTTAGCTTTTTCGTCGCAGGCGGCAAGCAAGCCGAACGTATTTCCGTTCCATTTCGTGAGCAGTGGGAAGCACTGCGCGAGAAGCTGAAGGCGATCAAGCCACTGCTGCCCGGCATGATTCTGCAGACACTCGGAGCAAGTATGCTCGTGCCGATTCTGCCCACATTTGTTGCAGAGTCTTTATCATTCACCGAGCACAGAGAATACTCACTTCTTCTGCTCCTCGGCGGCGGCTGTACAGTACTTGGGCTGGTACCGATGGGCAAATGGTCAGATAAGAGCAGCCGCAAGCCATTCCTTGTGATTGGATTCGGCATATTCGCCTTGACGCTTGCCTCGTTGTCACTGCACCCGTCGAAGTTGATGGCTTACGGACTTGCCGTGGTTCTAGGCCTGTCATATTCCGCAGTGCTTCCCGCGTGGAACGCACTGCTCGCCCTCTATGTCCCTCCTGGTCAGAAGGGACTGGGATGGAGTCTGTTATCCACTGTGGAGGGCATTGGCGTCCTCATCGGCCCCGTTCTCGGGGGCTTTATTGCGAGCGCTACGTCTGCCAGCATGGTCGTATGGATTAGCGCAGCATTGTTCGGCATCGTCTCCATCGTGTATTTGCTGTTTCCATCACGCTGGTTTGCCGAGCAATAGCTTCAACGAACCATTATGCAACGAGTTTCGGTGAGTTCCGGAAATTGTAATGAGGTTTCTATTTTATCTAATTCATGAACCGCAGTAGATTCAAGACAATGAAACTATTAGAACGCTCATACGTTACATGTACTAAGCAACAGCGTAAGGAACTGTAGTTTCAACATCGGGGGGAACTTGTTTTGTGGGAGTGGGTACATAACACAATCAGTTGGCTTAAAAATTTGGATATCAATCAAGTCGAGCATTGGATGCAGCAATATTCGAACTTGGGGCCGTTACCTGGCATATTGCTCCCGCTCGTGGAGGCCATCCTGCCTTTCTTGCCGCTTATCGTATTTGTTATGGCAAATGCAGCTGCTTACGGCTTAGGGCTTGGCTTCCTCTATTCCTGGATTGGCGCAAGCCTCGGGGCTTGCCTTGTATTCTGGCTGGCTCGTAAGTTCGGCGGCCGGTTCAGCGCTTACCTGCAGAAGAACATGCCTTCATCGCAGCGATTCTTCTCGTGGCTGGAGACCAAAGGATTCACACCATTGTTCATCTTATATTGTTTCCCATTCACACCATCAGCGCTAATCAATATCGCCGCAGGAATCAGCACGATCCCGTTTCGTACATTCTTATGCGCCGTATTTGCCGGGAAGTCGGTTGTCATATTCATCATGGCCTTCATCGGCCATGACTGGCAGGGATTTATCCATCAGCCATGGCGCATTCTAGTCGCGGTTGCTGTTCTGTTCCTGCTCTGGCTTGGCGGGAAGAAGCTCGAAGCCCATTATCAGCTGTAGAAGCTGTAGAGATCATTTACATGAATCGCTCATTGTTTGAAATAACTGATTCATTTCCTTTGTATTCATCACAGGATATTTTCAAGTAGGCAGGGCACCCTAATAAGAGCATACAATGAGGTGATGATCCATCACCTGAAGCTTGCCGCTTGCACGCAGCAAACGAAAGGAGCTCATGACCTGCATGACTGAAAATGACCATAAGATGAATCCGATATCGAGGGAGCATGTTGAAGTGGACGGCATCTATGCCAATGAATGGGGACGCGAGGAAGTATTGCACCGCGGTCAGACCTTCCCTTCTGATCCTCAGCTTGGTGCTTCGGAGTGGGAGCTCCAGCAATATTTGTTCGACAATCACCACACGGGTGAGACGGATCAGCGGCTTATAGCCAAATCAGATGAGACAAGGCAGAAGCAGTCCAAGCAAACGAGTCCACGCAAGCATACCGACCGTGGCGATAAATAAGCCGCGTATGTTCATACTTCCTTAAAATGATAGGGAGAGATTCCAAGCTGTCTACAGCCCCGAATCTCTCCCTTCGTTATGTATATCCGATTCATATAGCCATTCGGTGAAGCGTGAGGCGATCTTACCTTGCACATCTGGAACGATTACAAGTGCTGTCGGATCATTTCCGCCAGTTCACCCGCGAAGCCTTCGGCCCCCATGCTGCGCCATTCGAGGTTCGTAAGCGGAAAGCGCAGGAAATGATCAACTGTCGTATCCGTATCCACAAGTATCCCCCGCACATTACGCGCACGTCCATTGAGATAGACGAGAAGCTCTGTCTGGTATTCTGCCGCCAAAAAGATGAGCTCCATCTCTTCAACTTCTCCGCGAAAATAAGAGGTAGGAATGAATTCGAATTGCTGTACAAATGGGAATTTACCGCCGATTCGTGGGGCATGGATACAGTCCGCAGTCCGCAATCGGAAGCCAAGTCGGTTCACACCGTCAATTACAATGCTCTGCTCAACCGTAGGGATAATTTCGATTCGATCGTGGTCATTTGGCTCGATGTCACTAGTACGGTCTACGCCTAGCTCTATCATCAGCCATACAGGGGTGTTATCAATCGTAAGTGGAACCCGATTCGGCAGCACAATGGAGAATGACTCATCCTTCGTCTCACTCGTACTTAGCGTGAAGGATTCACGGATTGTATAGCGCTCAAGCTCACAATAACTGCGCTCGCTTCGACCATCCAATTGGCGCGCATACTCCGTCATTAATACAAGCTCAAGGCGCTCGACATACTGTGGGATATGGCCTCCCCGCAGCTTCACAATTCCACGTAATTCCTCGCCCGGTGCATATCTTCCACGTTCCAGAAGCGTATCGATCTGGGCCGTGCCAAGACCAATGCTCCCTAGGAAACGGTTGAACATGGACATTACCTTGTCCCTCCCCTGAACTATTCACATGAGCAAATATGGAAAATGTTTCTTATATCCATTCGACAGCTTCCCCATTTTCCCTTTTCGACACGAGCAAGAAATACTCAATTTTGAACGATGTTCATGAATCTCTCTCACAAACATTTACATTTGATATAAACTTCCTGCCCGAAAATCACCCCAAACAGAGAACGTTCTGCTATTATGAAATAGCAGTAAACAGAATAATAGTCAGTTGCAATCTCAATATAGTGCCCGTATGAAACGTCTTGGATTCGGCAAACATGGGAGAGATGGAATCTTGATGCTCTTTGTAATCAATCAACATGCAGGCAATGGAAAAGGGCTGCGCACATGGCAATTGATAGAGTCGCGCATGCAGCAGCTAGAGATCGAATATACCTCCTGCGTGACAGCAACACCCGAAGAAGCAGAGATGCACGTAAGTGCTCATCTTACGAAATACCCTCGTTCTACGATTGTGGTACTCGGCGGAGATGGAACGATTCATCGACTACTGCCAATTCTAGCAGGTACCCAAGCTGCATTAGGAGTTATTCCTGCTGGCTCAGGCAATGATACCGCTCGAGGATTTCATATACCTACTGAACCATTGCAAGCATTGCATACCATTCTTCACGGGCAGCGAAATGCTGTCGATCTGATCGAGATCAACGACAAGTGGACATTGACCGCTTTGGCGACAGGATTTGATGCGGAAGTAGCAGAAGCCGTCAACCAGAGCCGTTATAAGCGTTGGTGCAACCAACTTCGAATAGGCTCCGCTGCCTATTTGATCGGTGCGGTCATCGCGATGTTTACGTTCAAGCCCGCAAGAGCCTCCATTACAATCAATGGTACCATACATCATTTTGACAACGTGTGGCTAACGGCTATCGCCAACTCCTCTTCCTACGGGGGAGGAATCCGTATCAGTCCACAAGCTGACCCACATGACGGAGAGCTGGATATATGCATTGTACACAGCTGCACCCGTTGGACCTTAATGAAGCTATTCCCGACCGTATTTTCCGGCAAGCATGTGAATCTGCCTTATGTCTCGATGCTGCGCGGACACGATGTTCATATCACTTCATCGAACGCTCGCGTTGCTTATGGTGATGGGGAACGGATTGGCACTACTCCGCTCCAAGCTGCAATTGGTAGACATAAGCTGCTCATGCTTCAGCCTTCATCAAGTCATCATTACGAATCGAAGATTGTCTAAAAAAACTGTTTCTGTATCGCGATTAAGGGTAAGTATTACATGGTAATGCCTACATGAGAAAGGGGAACCATTCGTGGGAGAATCAAAAGTCAAATCATTTTTCGGTGAATTTAAGCAATTTGCAATGCGAGGCAACGTTATCGATCTAGCAGTCGGTGTTATTCTCGGCGGTGCCTTCAATAAGATCGTGACTTCGGTTGTCAACGATCTCATTATGCCTCCACTCGGACTGTTGATGGGCGGAGTCAACTTTAAGGATTTGTTCCTTAACTTGAGTGATCAAGACGTATCGTCATTGGCGCAAGCACAAGCAGCGGGAATTCCCGTTATCGCATACGGCCAATTTATTAGTATTATTATCGACTTCATCCTTGTGGCCTTCTCTGTGTTCCTGCTTATTAAAGGGATCAATGCGCTTCATCGCAAGAAGCCCGAAGCACCTGCAGAGGAGACAACGAAGTCTTGCCCATACTGCCTGTCGGAAATTCCGAAAGAAGCTACTCGCTGCGGACACTGTACTTCTATCCTGAACGAGTCCGAAGCCAAAGCGTAACGAGCACGTTCGGCAAGTTCTCCATTTAAGATCATTCAACAAAAGACCTTCTTGCTGCACCACACCATCCTCTTGATGATGTCTGTAGGAAGAAGGCCTTTTTTGTCCAATCGGATATAGCGAGACTACATGGCTATATGGAACGGTTCGGCTTGCTCATAAGCTGCTCCGCAATCGCGCGAAGCTGCATATCTGGCGTATATACTTCCTCGCCCATATCCACTTTTTTAATCCGAATTTCTTCTACATCTGTACCCGCGCGATCTGGCTCGAAGCGAAGCGCTGCTTCATCCGTACAATGAACTTCATACCCCATCATACGCAGCATTTCCTGCATATCATCCACAGTTGGCTTCTCTTTATCCGGTGTCATAACTAGGCCGCGAAGCTTCGCGATCTCGTCAGTTCCGTGATGAACAACTTCAAAATGTACAATGCACTCCATACGATGCCCTCCTCTTGCTGTCTCTTAGCGAAGCTGTCCTTCCTCGTATCTTCTCCGAAAGAAGATCGGCACATACTTTACATGCATATGAAGTCTTTCAACATCCATTACATGTATCTATGTCAAATACCGATTTGGCTTGCTGGTATACTAGTCGTTCCGATATGTATCTATACGTAAAGATACTTTGACCGGTTTCGGGTTTTGGTCATTTTTCACTTATCTGTCACGATTGATGTTAATCAAAATACGATGAGATGACCGTTTGAATCCGCTTGTTAAATGCCTCTGCATCTTCAGCTCCCATCTCGCTTTGCCATTCGTACAATACGAGATCCTGTACGAACTTCCCTAAAACAAGCCGAGTGATCGCTGCATGCTCTGTAAGCAGCGCCTTCGTTGCCACACCTTCCCCCATAGACCCAACCAATGCTTCCTTACGATCAATAATAAATGCAAAAGGACGCGTGTGACGCATGCCATCTGTATCGAACAAGGAAGGCACCCGCATACTTGCATTGTCCTCCGAACCCGCGATGGACCACAGCACCTTCACTCCCCGCGCCTCAGCAAGTGCCAAGTGCTCCCGAATTAAGGTCGCATCCTCTGGCCACACATCTGCGATAATTTCCAGCTTAGCCTCCTGGAGTACGCGTTTCACGGTCTCGATAACCGCCCGCTCACCTTCGATACTGTAGAACGAAGTCTCATCAGCCTCTGTCACGGGCATGTGCTCCCGAATATAGTGAAGCGATGAATCTAATCGAGAGGCTAATATGCGCGTCAATTCCTCCGGCTGCAATGCCGCATAGTGAGAGGGTTCCCCATCCCGATGCAGAATGACTCCATGATCAACGAGCCGCTGTAATGCTGCATATACATTGGAGCGCGACACGCCTAGTTTCTTAGCAACCTCATACCCCGTCATCGCACCTTGTTCGGATAGACTGACAATAATTTTAGCTTCCATCTCGGTAAATCCCAATGAACGTAAATGTGTAATTAGACCTTGACCTTCCATCGTACTCCTCCTGCTCTAGGTGTCTCCATACTCGTATTGCTCGTACAATGAAAAAGAGGCCGCCGTATTTCCATAGATGGCAGGCCCCTATTGTCATTCCATGCATATAAGCTGACTGATACACATTTCCCCATTCCCAGTTTAGACTTCTTGCAGCTGGGTTGTTGTCAGTCTGTACCGCCTCAACTTACGCGAAGTGAATGGTGCAACGGAACCAGATGCTTATACGAATGGCGTCCCGCACCGTTCACACCATTTGGCTTCCTCGTCTGCCGTGCTGTTGCAGTTCGAACAGCGTCGACCCGCTATTTCTTCTTCTTTCATAATGGTAATTCGGCGCCCGCCGACCGTTACGTTCAAGTCATCATGATCCCGATCGGCCGCTCCACCTTGTTTAAGCCGGCCTTGATCGACAGATGCACTGCTCTGGGAGTCTTCCGCATGCGGCTCCAATACATGCTCATCTTCTTCCTCTTCCTCGTACGTATAGTCATGCTCCTTATAATCGGTATGTTCCGGATAGCGCACAGCCTCTTGAGCAGCAGCCGCCTCCTCTTGTTCTTCCCGCTTGGCCTTCAGGAAGGCCATGCCGAGCTCATCAATCTCTTCTTCCTCCACTTGTGGCGGCTCTGGCAGCTTGCGTCCGCATACCGAACAATAATTAGCCGAAAATGGGGCAATTTCGCCGCATTCGCAGCGCTTCTGCTTACGCAGCTCGCTTACCTTCCAATCCAGAAGCTTCATTTCTTCTTCAACGAGCAGATTCAGCTTAGCAATTTCCTTCAAACCTTCCTCCGCAAGTGTTAAGTCATTCTTTTTATAGGCATCATATACGAGTTCGCCGATATCATAGACATTCTGCTTCCATTCTTTGCGCTTAGCTACAATTTGGGCTTGAACCCGGTTCATTTCCATCATGTTATGCGCTTTTTCCGATGCTTTGGAAGCACCATCTTTAATTACTTGTATAAAGCGGTTCATCCCAATATCTCCTTTCAACTACCATTACGGCAGAATTCCTCTGTTAAACTAATAAACGCAGTATTAGCGATGTGAAACCCATCGCCACAACCATGCGCTATTCTTTGCCTTGAACTTGTCATTACAACGCCTTCAACAACAACGTATGCATGGCTCAGGCAAAACATGTGTCCCTGTCCGCTGCCTTGCTAGAACATGTATAATATCATGTAACGCTTATTTCTATCATAAAGGAGATACACCATCATGACCACTCCTTCTTCATCAGAAACGGTCAGAGCCCAGTGGCGCTCTCGTCCAGTTGGTATAAAGAGGGAACAACCCGTACCTACAGCGCGATCGGCAGACCCATACACAGCTTCTCGCCATGATCGCGCTCAACCGAGCAATGACGGCAACGGTGCCCTTCCTGCATCTGCAGACTTCTTCGCTGCGTTAGAGCGACAAGGGATACGTCTACATGACGCACAGCGGGATGCAGTACGCCATATAGACGGGCCCTTGCTCTGCTTGGCAGGAGCTGGATCTGGCAAGACATCCGTGCTGACCGCACGCGCTGCCTATTTGATGACCGTCGGTGGAGTATCACCGGAGTCGCTATGGCTGGTCACCTTCACAAATAAAGCTGCGCAAGAGATGCGAGTGCGCCTTGCCAAGCTGCCCGGCGTTACACGCGATATGGCTCGCAAGGTTCAGGCACGCACCTTTCATTCTTTCGCTCTCAAGCTGCTGCAGGCTTATGCGCCTCCCTTCCAACTGATGGCAGAGGAACGCAGACGGCATGGCTTGATGAAGCGCATACTACGAGAGCTCGGGCTGCATGATACCCTGCAAGCCGAGACGGCGCTCGCTGCGCTCTCCTCGCTCAAATCACGCCGCCTGATGCCTACTGATTGGAAAACAACAAATGCAAGTGAACTCGATATTCGGCGTGCGCTTATTCGCTTCGAAGAACAAAAAGCGCAGCAAGGGTGCAAAGACTTCGATGACCTGCTGATCGATCTTCTACGGCTGCTGGAGGAAGACGCTAACTTGCTTGAGCGTCTCCGCCGCCGTTTCCAATATGTGCTTGTAGATGAATTTCAAGATACGACGCCTGTGCAGTATGAACTACTTCAACGAATTACCGACGGGCACCAAAACTTAGCCGTTTTCGGTGACGATGATCAGACGATATTCACTTTTAATGGAGCAAGCCATCGTTATATCACGGAATTTAAAAATCAATACCCTTCAGCGAAGCAGGTTACGCTCGACTTTAACTTCCGATCTACACCAGCCATTGTTGGCCTAGGCAATGCGGTCATTGCCCATAATGAAGAGCGGCTGCCGAAGCAGATGAGAACACCAACTGGCGTTCATGTCGTGACGGATAAGGAACGTGCACCAAGTGCGCCGCGCTATCTTCGCCCCCGCGATGCGGAGGAAGAGGCACAGATTATCACCGATCATATTCAAGCGGCTGTTAATGCCGGTACGCATACGTGGCAAGACTTCGCTATCCTGTACCGAACAGCGAACACCAGCCGCGCACTCATTGAATGCTTGACGATACAGGGCATTCCATTTCGCCAGTTCGGAGCCGAGCCGTTTTTCTATGACCATAATCTTGTTCGCCCGCTTATCGACCATCTTCGGCTGTCGCTTGCCCCGCGTGAGTTCAGCGCACTGGACAGCGCTGTTGCCGCACTATATGTCCCGCGGGAGACAGGCATGCAATATCTGATGGGAGCAGAGCGGATCAAGGCCAAGAAATATCCGCTTATCCATCTGCAGAGTTGGGACAAGCTGCCCTCCTTCCAGCGCGAGGCCGTCAAGCCACGCATTAAGCTTATTAAGAAACTGGCTGCGATGAAGCCATATATCGCGCTACGAGAGATGCGACGCGAATTCTATGACAAGTTCACGGCTGCATCTTCTGGAGAACGATCAACCGCTCATCAAGAAGGGGCAGCGGATACGCTTGAGGAATTGGAGTCCTCAGCCAAGCGCTTCGATACTGTCGAGGCCTTCCTGAAGCATATTGACGAGTTGAAGGAGAAGTATGTTGCGATGAACCCCGAGTATGGAGCACAGCATCGAACAAGCAGCTCTCTGTCTTCTGGACGAGCACCAATGCAGGCAGGGACAAGAGCTCCTTCCGCGATGCAACGTGCAGAGGATGGGGATTTGGAGGATGCCGTCACCTGCATGACCATTCATCGCGCCAAGGGCCTGGAGTTCCCTGAAGTATTCCTAATCGGTGCGGCCGATGGAATTCTCCCTCACCGCACAGCGCTTCGCAAGGGAGCCCCGCCAGACCGCTCGGTGGCACTGCGAACAGGACCACGAGCAGAACAGATGCATGACATCTCCCGTCCTGAGGCGGAGAACGCAAGCACGAATGATACGCTCCTTGAAGAGGAACGCAGGCTTGCTTATGTGGCCGTAACGAGGGCACGCGAGCAGTTGTACATCAGTTCCCCAGCAATCGTGCATGGACAGAAGGCTGAAGTAAGCCAACTGCTCCTGGATGCTTGGAACATCGTCATATAGGGTTGCGCCCGAAAGTTGAGTTTTGAAATACACACCCTTTATCCAGTACAATAGGATCAGATGCTATGTTGTTATTTAGGAATAGAAGAAAAACGACGAATAACCGATTACTATACCGTGCTAAATTGAGGGGATATTTCATGTCCAAAACCGATATGATTATGAAGCAATACGAACAGGTAAAGCAGTTACCTACCTTGTATCAGCTTGCATTAGAAGAACTGGAGACTAAGATCAAGGTCATTCAAGCGGAATGGAAAATACGCAATGGTTATCCGCCCATCGAACATATTAAGACGCGTCTGAAGGAGCCTAACAGCATTTTCAGCAAGCTGCAGCGCAAGGGCTTCCCATTGACGCTCGATTCCATCGTGGACAAAATATATGACGTAGCAGGCATGCGTATCGTCTGCGCCTTCGTTAAGGATATTTATCTCATACTCGAACATTTAAAGACCCGTGAAGATATTCGTATCGTGGAAATCAAGGATTATATTAAAAATCCGAAGAGCAATGGGTACCAGAGTCTCCATGTCATCGTTCAAGTGCCGCTCGTATTATTCGAGGATACACGCTGGATCTATGTTGAAATTCAGCTTCGTACGCTTGCCATGGACTTCTGGGCAAGTCTGGAGCACATTATTTACTACAAGTTCGAACAGCAGGTTCCGGCTCATGTAACAGAAGAGTTAACCGAGGCCGCAAGAGCAGTCGATCAGTTGGATCGGAAGATGCTGGAGCTGCGCAAAGAAATATTATCGTACAATCACGAGGATTGGGCGAACACGATTCAGAAGGGCTTGCCTTGGGAGAATGCTCAATAGTGCTAATGCTCCCCATGGGCAGTGATGATGTTCATCTCTGGGATGAGAAATGGTTGGATAAAACACGCACCATTTGCACATCGTAACGATGACGCCGGAGGACTTGATCTGTCATGTTCACCGGCATCAACCGATAACTGTCATCACGAAGGAGGACCACGAACATGGCCAAACCCGATGATCGCTCTAACAACGCAGCTCGTCTGCAGAATGCAATTGATAACACATCGAGCAAACTGCATGAAACTGAGCAGTATTTAACTGAGCATGCTGAAGAGATTAGCGCGACAGAGCGTCACAACTTGCAAGCCAAGAATGAGCGCCGCCGCCACAGCATCGAAGGGTTTGCGGCTGAGAAGCGTGACGAGCAATCGAACGCTTCCTCGTAGTGCACCCAATCGTTGACAGATGAATCGAATGAAGAGAGGCTGAGCTTGAAATCCAAGCTCAGCCTCTCGTATTAAGTAATATAATTTGTATTATTGCAGTAACTGTTCTAACGTCAATTTTCCATCATAAGCTGCCTTGGCTGCTTCCTTGCCAACATAGCGGACATGCCATGGCTCGTACACATAACCGGTAATGCTCTCCCCGTCCTTCGGATAGCGAATCATGAATCCGAATTCGTGAGCGTGTTCAGCCACCCACTTCCCTTCATCCGAATCACCGAATACCTCTTCCAGTACATCGCCTACACTTGGACTCGATAAATCCATCGTGAGGCCCGTCTGATGCTCGCTCGTTCCAGGAACTGCGCTAACGCGGGCCGCATATTCCTTCCCTTGCGTATTCACGTAATGATTGAATAGGGATTCCTGACGCTTGAAAGAACGGTAACCCGATACGGCATGCAGCGTCACGCCCTCTTCCTTCGCCTGCTTGAACATCTCCTCAAGCGCCTCTGCCGCTTCCTTGCGCATATGACGCTTCTCATGTGCCTCTTCGAAGGAGAACTTCACATTCGGCTCCACAAGATCCGGCGGCTCATAACCATCTGGCAAGTAACGCTCCTTATTGACCACAACGAGGATGGACTCCGGATTGGTAACAACCGCCTTATCGCCTTGCTGTTCAATCGTGGAGCTGAGTCCGTATTCCGATTTTAGCTTGGCTGTAACGGATGTTGTGTCATCGGTATTGGAGGAGCCATTCTCTCCCTGACCCTCTCCGCTTCCTTCTCCCTGCTTATTATTATCCGGCGCTGGTGTCAGTGCCGGGTCAACTTGTTCTTGTCCGGATGTTACTGCTGTCTTGTCCGTGCTTTGGCAGCCGCTGAGCAGAATTGCTGTTCCCAGAGCAAATACAAGACACTTCGCAGTCATACTATGCTGACTCATTAGTATTTCCCCTCTCCCAATCTATCAATTCCAGATTGAGAGTCTATTATATCGCAATAAAATACGTATTGCGAATAGTAGAGATGCGATACAGATGCTAGAGTCTTCTAGCTGCGGACTAGAAGACTCTCCTCTTCCTCGATGCTATACGGTTACAGTGTTATGACTGTTCTTCGCTTCCCGTCCAACTTCAATATCATCATCCTCATCACGATTGAAGGCCTCTCGGTCGAACTCGCCTTCACTTTTGCCAATAAGCAATGACGCAACCGTCGTACCTGTCGCATTTACTGCTGTACGTGCCATATCTACGATTGCATCTACACCGAGAACAAGTGCAAATCCTTCAATCGGCAGGCCTGCCTGAACGAGCACGACAGTCGTCGAGATGGACGCTGGACCCGGAACACCCGCTACGCCAACAGAAGCTAACGTTGCTGCACCAATGATGAGCAAGTAATCGGCAATATTCAAATCAATGCCGTATACGCGTGCAATGAACACGGCAACAATGGCCGGATAAATCCCGCCGCAACCATTCATATTAATTGTAGCACCAAGCGGAGCCACAAAGCTGGCAATTCGATCCGACACCTTCATTCGTTTCGTAATCACTTCCAGATTCACAGGCAGAGTTGCGTAGCTGCTGCGTGTCGTAAAGGCGACTGCAATGGTCGGATACGCCTTCTTGAAGAAGCGGATTGGATTCACACGCGCACCGAAGGTGACAAGCGACCCGAAAGTCACAATCATATGGATCAAGCACGCTACATAGACCGCAATAATGAACCAAGCAAGCTCCTTCAAAGTCGATAATCCATACTTGGCGGCCATCGAGGTCATAAGCCCGAATACGCCATACGGAGTAAGCTTAATAACCAGTTTCGTCACACGAAACATAATATGGGAGAAGGATTGGAAGAAGGCGCGAATCGGCTGTACTCGTTCGGGATTACGCAGCCCCTCTAATGTAATCGCCACTGCAATGAAGGCCGCAAATATAATGACCGGTACGACCTTGCCCTGTGAC
The DNA here is from genome assembly GCF_001680695.1 of Paenibacillus sp. KS1. Classification (NCBI taxonomy): domain Bacteria; kingdom Bacillati; phylum Bacillota; class Bacilli; order Caryophanales; family Paenibacillaceae; genus Paenibacillus; species Paenibacillus sp. KS1. Next base: position 99,481 of record NZ_MAIS01000002.1, read on the forward strand.
ATCTCATTGATCGGGTTGGAAGGTACGAGATCAAGCAGCACCTGCTTGAAAGTTGGTATCTCACGTTGTTCGAACCCCTGCGCCGCTTCCGAGCTCTGAGCAATACCAGAACCAGGATCAATAACGAGAGCTGTTCCGAGACCGATAACAGCCGCGACAGCAGTCGTAATCAGGAACAACGCGATGGTCTTCGTTCCAAGCTTCTTCAATACATTCGGATCCTTCACAGAGGTAATACTCGAAATAATAGCAGCAAATACGAGCGGCATGACAACCATCTTAATTAAGCTGACATAGATAGAGCCTAGGATACTAACATCTGCCGCAGACTTTCCGAATACCGCGCCGAGAGTCAAGCCAAGCGCCATGGCCAGCAGTACGCGAAGGCCGAACCCAACCTTCTTCTTCGCAAGCCACCACAGCAAGATAACGAGCAGCAATGCAGCCCCCCAGCTCGCATAGACATTCCAGTCTTGCAGGGTGATCCAGTTCTGTTCCTTCATCATCATAACCCCTTCATCTATTTATTATAACAATTCCAAGTTGTTTAATTGGTATTATAGAAATAGGGACGGAACTCGTCAATACTTTTTATATGAATGGATGTACTGGATATGAATGTATTTGCTGGATATATATGAACTAGCTTGCCTCCAATACGGATCTGTACAACTAGACCAAGCTGCTTACACTGCCACACTTACTGCTGGATTACCTGCTCTCCAGTCTCTTCAATGCCTCACGCCGGCTTAGCGGCATCAGCACATGCTGCTCTACATAATCCCTTACCCATTCTGGATTTGTCTTCGCATACTCACGCAACGCCCAGCCAATGGCCTTCTGCAAGAAAAATTCCTTCGATGCAATATGCGAATGAATCGCAAGATGCAGCAAGTCCGTATTCGTCTGAGCTTTGTATTTCAACTGAAACAGTATCCCTGTGCGGTTCAGCCACATCTGATCCGAATGAATCCAGCGATCGGCATATTCCGCCCAAGCCTCAGGGTATCGCTTCATCCCCCCTCCCACTGTGCAGGTTGCCAGTCCATCAACCGTATCCCACCAAGATCGGGTTACAATGAATTGCTCGATTCTATGTATATGTGCCAAATTGAAAAACTTCACTCCACCTTCTAATAGTCCCATTGCAGCATAAGCAAATTCCCGCTCCTCCAGATTCCATAAATGCTGAGCTGCATGCAATATCTCTTCTGCAGACTGCAGCTTGCCGTACAACTGCGTATGCTCTTTAATCAACAGCTTGCGCACAGGCTGAGGGACTCCAAGAAACGGGAACTGATCCCGCATATAAGCGGACATCGCTGCCGCCCTGTCTGGATCGGCACTTGCGCGAAAGGCTTCAATAAGTGGTTCGATTGGGTACACGCTCATGAATATCTCTCCCTTATATCGACGAGTTGCAATCGTTTGAAAGTCGGTAGCTGCCGCCCTAGTCTTATGCCAACCATACTCCCAACGAATTAACAGACCACATATATATTCTCCCCGCATCCCCCATCAACCTTCCAAACTCACCTGCACCTATAGCACAGGAGCTGTAGCATGAGCATGTCAGTTGGCATACAACTTACGCATGGCAGCAAGCATACTACTCCTGTGCTACGTTTTCTTCGTTGCTTTGCTAATAGATTATTTCGCCATAACAGCTGAACCCGCCTCAAAGACAATGCGCTGCTTCCCATCGAGAATAAGCGCTGACATTGCCTTCACTGTATCTGTACCATAGGAAATATCCTTACCGGAGAAGTTAACGACGACTTTCAAATCCTCCCCATACTGAGCCGACTGCACAAGGCGATCCGAAGACAGCACCTCAAATGCGGTCATTTCCCGCTGCACAGCCTTCGCATGGAATGGAGACCACACCTTCAAATATGACGTGATCAGCGCCTTATGATTGTCCCATTCTTGCTTATCAAGATGATACAGCGGCGGAACATTGTACAGCAACTCGTACAGCATGCGTGCTGCCACCTCATCCTTTATTTTGAGGCTTCCCCATTCCCAGTGATGGGTTGTAATGACCGAATCGTTGTATACCAGCTTGAATAAAGGCAGGGAGTAAGCAGGATCAATATAAATGTGCTGGTACAGCTCCTTGAGCGGAACCTGCTTCGCATATTTGCCCGGGATACCGCCATCCGGTGACCAATAGGCTCCTACATAGTAGGGGCTGTTCTTATCTTCGCGCATATCCTTATCGATCCACTTGATGACCGGGGTTTCCAAGCCATGCGCGAAAGCGATTACGCTGCTGGCAAAGTCGTTCCCACCCTCGGAGCCAATGACCATATGCTTCTCCTTCGCAATATAATTCATGCGCTCAAGGCGTGCCTTCCGATCTTGCTCCTGCGTCGTGATATGTCCAGGTGTGTAGTCATCATAAATTTCCCCTGTTGCATCACAATCAATAAACCACGTAGTGTACAGAATGTGATCCTGCAGAATCTGCTCCATGCGCTGCTTCACACTAGGAAGTGATAAGGTCGGATTCAACTTGCGTCCGCGATTCAGGAATCCCCCGATCTTGACCCCATTCTTATTGGTAATCGTAGCTTCTTCATACAGCGAGGCATCTGGGAAGTACGCTGTATTCCAGTCCTTGTTCTCTTCCTTCTGGATCGAATGATACGAATCATAAGGCCCTATTAAGTAACCAAGCTTCGAAGCATTCTCGACGAAGGCTGGATTCATTAATCCATCTGCCCAGTTCGGCAATCCAATCCACGCCTTAGCAATACCGTCCTGCTTCATCTCAGAGACGATTGCATTAGACTTATCTTGTCCCCATGCTGACGGATCGTCCAATGCCTCTCCGAATGCATGTTTCAATAAGCGCTTGTTCAGTTCGTACAGCTTCTGTTCACTTAGCTTGCTGACACCAGTAGAGACAAGCTGCTGTGATTCGGCATCCAGCTTCGGGAATTGATCCGCTTGATACAACTTCTCCAGCTTCATCACCTGATTCAAGGCTCTGACCATTACCCGCTTCTGGTACGCATACACTCCATCCTTCCTGCCTTCTGCCAGCGCATTACGCAGCTCTTGACCGCCATCCTCCGTAAATTGATCCGCCAGCTTCGCAATCCATGACCATATCGGATCATTAAGCTTCTTCTTCATGACAGGCCAATGGATATTCGTCTCAGCCAACACTTGGCTATTCCACATATAAATATGCGGAGCGCCATATAGCTTCTCAATGTCCGGATTGTCCTTCACCTTCTCCGCAAGTGTCTTGAAGCCTTGCTGCTCTTTCACATATTCCCGGTACAGCTTCGCTACAGCGACTGGATCATTGTCCGTTACATATAAGCGGAATCCATATTCTTTGTTTGGATTAATCGATGGGAACTCATGCGTAAACGACATATCAATGCTTGGTTCTGTATGGAACGAAACTTCATTGTTAAAGGGATTCTCGACCACATAGAGCAGGCTGAATTGGCTCTTATTGAGCGCCATGAAATTCATCGAGAAGGACTCGCCCCATGTCATCGTCTCTTCATGGAGGAACTTCTTCCAATTCGGATCTTGGGCAGGGATTCGCTTGCCTTCCCATAGCGGCAGCATGTAGCTGTCTGCTTGTACCGTCGGCCATGCGAATTGTTCCGCTCCGATCGATTGAATACGAATGTCCAGATACCCCTCCTTTTTCTGTAGAACTACCTTGACCTTATCGTCCGGATACGTCCATTCTGTACGATCCGTGCTCTTCTTCATATCACGCACTTTCCGTGGCTTGATCGGGATAGAAGCGTGTTCCTTAACGCCGCCATGCTCGATCACGATATCAAATGTTGCCGGGTCAACCTGGTACGTGAATTCACGATAAGCAGCCTGTATGGCTTGAACCGGGTTGGAGGATACCGCTACTGCACCATCCTCCGCCTTGGCTACCTCTTGTTGGCTGCAGCCTGTGCACATATTTACAGCCATAGCGACTGCAATCGTTGTTAGTAATCCTCTTCTCATCTGTGTGCATGCCTCCTTCATCACCGCTACTCCCCCGTACCGTCAATAGAACACAGAAGTATGCCCTTCGGGCACGAAGGTAGCGAATTGAATGCATGCCACATCATATCGTCCCTCTGTTACACCAGTGTGACAAAGTTCGAAATGCAGGTATTGTGAGATCACCTGCCCCAAATTGACTGCCTTTTAAGCCTAACCTCTGATGAAAACGGCTAACCTGTGGCAACAGCAAAGCGGCCTCTAGATGGATAGAGGCCGCCGCATTTATTGTTACTTTTTCAGATTATCCCAGGCCTTCTGGAAGTCAGCGAACATTTTGTCCTTATCCGACTTGCCGGCAATATAGGCTTGAATTGCATTGCCGAATTCCTGTGTTGCGCCGTCCGGATACTTGAACCAGTTCCAACTCAGCACTTTGTTGTCCTGGCTGTACTTCACCACTTCTGCGGCAATGTCGCCAAGGTCATCCGCTGTCGCCTGAATCGTCGACATCGCTGGAATGAACTTGAACTGCTTCGCAATGTATTCCTTGCCGATATCAGAAGATACCATCCAGTTCAAGAAGGTCTTCGCCTCTTCTTTCACCTTCGAGTTCTTGTTCACTACCCAGTTGTTCGGTACGCCGACGAGGAGCTTATCATTCTTCGCTGCATCATCATCGATTGGCATTGGGAGTACACCCAAGTTCAATTTTGGATCAATGCTGTCGATTTGCACTTGTGTCCAGTTGCCTTGCTGCATCATCGCCGTCTCACCCTTAGCAAACAGCGTTACTTGTGTATTGTAGTCCGTAGTGAGCGGATTTTTATTTCCGTATTTAACCGTCAGATCGAGCAGCTTCACCCATTTCTCGAATTCCGGGTTGCCTTGGAACTTCGCACTGCCATCACTAAGCGCCTTAATAAATGCATTTGGGTCAGCTTGTTGTGCAAACGGCACGTTCAAGTTGTGAATACCGAGAATCCACCATTCCTGATAACCATTCGAGAAAGGCGTAATGCCCGCTGCCTGAAGCTTCTTCGCTGCGTCTTCAAGCTGAGTCAGTGTCTTCGGCATCTCTGTAATGCCTGCCTTCTGGAATAGATCCTTATTGTAGATGAAGCCGTATCCCTCTAAGTTCATCGGCATGCCGTACAGCTTGCCGTCCTTCGTCATAGGCTCCTTAGCAAGAGGAATGACATCCTTAACCCATGGCTCCGCAGACAAGTCTTCTAGATGATCTGCCCACGTAATCATCTCTTGATAACCGCCATTGTTGAATATATCAGGAGCATCGTTGCTTGCGAACTTCGCCTTCAATGCTGCGCCGTAATCCGCACCGCCGCCCACTGTCTGAATATCGAGTTTAATATTCGGATGAGTCTTCTCGAACTCGCCCTTTAGGCGGTTGAGAGCCTCAGCAATTTCGACTTTGAACTGAAATATTTTAACTGTCTTTACTTCTTGATTGCCTTTTCCTTGATCGCCGCCAGAGCTCGTTGTTCCTCCATCGCCCTTCGATCCGCAGCCCGCCAGCATGACGGACACTGCCAACATCATTAACAAAGACCATTTCGCAACTCGCTTCATTGCAAGACCTCCCTTTGTCTGTTTCCCTTTTCATTCATTCGGTTGCTATACCAATCTTCTCACTGTACCATTTCCACATGTTCCACAACTCATCCGTCGGAACCATCAACAACCCAGCAGCATAATTGGCTAAGGTGAACTGCCAGTGGTTCTTATCGCTTGCTGCATCTTGATTATAGCTCCTGTTTTGCAAACGATTACAGAGATAGAATTGACCGATCAGGTGGAATTCATTGATCGATTCGTGTACTAATTACCCTTTGACCGAACCGGCAGTAATCCCTTCGATAATATACTTCTGCATCGCCAAGAAGAATATCACGATCGGCGTTATACCAAGCACGAGCGCTGGCAGTGCGAGATCCCACTGCTTCGTGAACTGTCCGAAGAATGCATATGTTGCGAGCGGAATCGTCCGCAGACTGGCACTCTGCAGCATAAGCGAAGGCAGCAAGTAGTCATTCCAGATCCATAAGCTGTTCAGAATCGCAACCGTAACGAACATCGGCTTCAGCAGCGGAAATACAACCTTCCAGAACACACCATAGGGTGAACAACCATCCACGACAGCAGCTTCTTCTATCTCAAGCGGAACGGATTTGATGAAGCCGTGGAACAGGAATACCGACAGCGGCGCGCCGAATCCAAGATAACATACAACCAGCCCTAGCATACTATCGGTTAACTTCAACGTTCCCGTTACCTTCACGAGGGGAATCATGATCGATTGGAACGGGATGACCATTGCCGCAACGAACAGCATGAACAACGTTCGGTTGAAGCGCGTATTGTGGCGCACCATCCGATATGCCGCCATAGCGCTCGTTAAGCCTACGAGCAGAACGCTTACTACCGTAATAAGCAATGAATTGGTGAAAGCTTGCGGGAACTTCGTCATTTCCCATGCCTTCTGATAGTTCGCCCATTCGAACGATTCCGGCCAGCTTGCCGCGTTGGACAGAAGATCCCCGAAGGACTTCACCGAGTTCACGAGCAAGAAGTAGAACGGGACAAGGAAGACAAGCCCCACAATAACCATCAAGACTTCTAAAATAAAGGTTCGCATATTGTATGATTTAATGGCTTCCATTACATATCAACCTCCTTGCTCTTGGTGATGCGCACTTGGATGAGCGTAATGGCAGAGACAATCAAGAAGAATACGAGCGCCTTCGCTGTGCCGAGGCCGTATCGATTGTTCTGGAATGCTTCTAAGTAAATGTTAAGCGCAACCGATTCTGTTGATTTGAACGGGCCGCCCTTCGTCAGGGACAAGTTCAGATCGAACATCTTGAACGACCAAGAGATCGCCAAGAACAAGCATACCGTTACAGCCGGCATAATCAGCGGGATGATAATGTTGCGCAGCACCTGTCCCCGGGTTGCCCCGTCAATTTCTGCAGCTTCCAGCACGTCTTTGGGCACATTCATCATTGCTGCAATATAGATAACCATCAAGTAACCGGCAGTCTGCCAGACAAATACGATAATGATTCCCCAGAAGGCCGTTGTCTCGTCACCGAGCCACGGCAGGTTGAAAAACTCAATCCCGGTCATCTCTCCTACCGCTGCAAATCCCTTAATGAAAATGAACTGCCAGATGAAGCCAAGCAGCAGCCCCCCGATGACATTCGGCATAAAAAATACCGTCCGCAGCACGTTGCGCAGCTTCAGTTGTCGGGTCAAAATATAAGCCAGCGCGAAGCCGAATAAGTTCGTTAGTATAATGCCGACGACCGTAAAGCGTGTCGTAAACCAGAAGGCTGGGAAGAAATCCGAGTCCTTCGCAAATATTTGAATGAAATTATCGAGCCCTACCCACTTCACAGTACCCGCGACTCCATTCCAATCGGTGAAGGAATAGTACATGCCGAGCACAAAAGGAATTGCGACGATAAGGGTAAAAAAGAATGCCGCAGGTCCGATGAAAAAGACTTGCTGCAGGGCTTGAGATGATCGTTTACGCGACATCCGACTCTCTCCTTTTCAACAGAAATAATAGAGGTTATTCGTTCTTGTTGCTTTCAGTATGCACGCTAATGTAAACGGTTACCACAGATGGTCTTGAACGAAAAGGTGGAATATATTGACCCCCTCCCAATGTAAGCGTTACACTGTGAATCTGAGGGGGCGAATGTATGCGTTGGAACAGTATCCGTACCAAACTTATTTTATTTATGCTCATTGCCACTATCGTCCCGACTGTAGCGACGATGATCATTTCATACAGCTATACGACGGATTCACTAGAGAAGCGCGCCATTGAGCAGAGCCATCAGCTAATGTTCCAAGGGAAGACGAACTTAGCGAATTTCGTGGACAATTTGAACCGTGCCTCCTTAACGATCTATACCGACTATGAATTTTATCGCCAGCTGGACAGAGGCTATGACGATTACACGTTCGATTCCTACACCTATGTCACGCTGCAAAATATGGCATCATCCATGAACGGAATATGGCAGGTGTACTTCTATCGCACCGAAACGAAGCGCGCCTCGCTGGTCATTCAGAGCGTGCCTCGGCGCATCTACGATGCGAAGCTCTATGAGGATACAGCCCGATATGCGAAGAACGGCATTCAGATGCAGCCTACGCATTTAAGCCATACGTACGGGTTCTCGTCGTCACCGTTCTTCTTCCCGAGTGTACAGGTATTCACCTTGCACCGGCCGATTTACCGCATCCCTGCCAACGATCGAATTGGGATGCTGTCGGTCGATGTGAAGCTTGAATCACTCGCTCAAATTGTGGATCAACTGTACACGCAGGAGCAGGAAAGCATCTATCTGCTAGATGATTCCGGACACGTCTTCTACGCAGATGACAGACAAATCATTGGACAGCAGCTCGAAGCAAGTTGGTACAACCGCGAACAAATCAACAAGAAAGAAAGTGGCCACTTCGAGCAGGATGGGGCCATCTTCATTCATGAGCGCGTTGCGACGCCGCTGGCGAATTGGACGCTCGTGAAGAAGATACCGAAATCGTACTTGCTGCAGGAGGCGAATCAGGCCGCAGTCATTAACATGATGCTCATCGCCCTGTCGCTGATTGTCATCATTATTGCTACGATCGTCGTATCGTTCCGCATTACGAAGCCGATACGTCAGCTCGTCCGCTACATCAACCAAGTGCAAGCAGGGAACTTGCGCGTAGATATCCAGCCTGTCAGCAACGATGAGATCGGCGTCGTCCTGAAGCGATTCCGCAATATGATGGATATGATCAACAACCTTATTTTGCGGGAATATCAGCTTGAGCTTGCGAACAAATCAAACCAGCTCAAAGCGCTGCAGGCCCAGATTAACCCGCATTTCATGAACAATGCGCTGCAATCGATTGGAACACTGGCGCTGCAGCATAATGCGCCGCATATTTATAAGCTTGTCACCGCGCTGGGCAAGATGATGCGCTACAGCATGTATACGGACAAGAGCACAGCAACCGTGCAAGAAGAGCTCGAACATGTGAAGGCCTATTTGCAGCTGCAATTACAGCGATTCGAAGACACTTTCCAAGCCGTATTCGATATTGACGAACGAACGCTGGACACACAAGTGCCGAAGATGACGCTGCAGCCTCTCGTCGAGAACTATTTCAAGCACGGAATAGACCGTTCCGTACCGAGTGGGCAGCTTGCTATTCGCACTAGATATATCGAGCGGGCAGAACAAACACAAGGAATAGTTGCCCCCTATCTGGAACTTATCGTTGAAGATAACGGTCGAGGCATGACCTTGATGCACCGGATCAAACTGAACGAGAGGCTGAAGGAGGTACATCCGGAGCAGCTAGGCACACGAACAAGCCATACTTTATCACGGGACGAATTCGTCTCGGATTCTTCATCTGGCTCGCCGTCCAGTATCGGGCTTGTCAATGTGCTCGCCCGGCTGCAGCTGTTCACCGACGGCAAATCTACGATGAGAGTCGAGGAGCAGGAACCCCAAGGCACTCGTATTGTTATAGAGCTGGAATTGGAGCGTGAGAACTAACATGATGAAGGCATTAATCGTAGACGATGAGAAGCACGTACGGGATGCAATCCGATTGCTTGTAGACTGGGATACACACGGAATTGATACGGTTATGGAGGCTGCCGACGGTGAGCAGGCTGTTGAACTGATTCAGGAGCACAAGCCTCAACTGGTCATGACCGACATGATGATGCCGACCATGAGCGGAACAGCGCTTATGGAGTGGATGAGCCGCCATGCTCCTTCAAGCAAGATCATTGCCATCAGCGGGCATGATGATTTCACACTCGTTCGCCATGCTATGCAGCATGGCGGCATGGATTATATATTGAAACCAATCGACCCCGATGCAGTCAATAACGCCATCGGCAAGGCGATCGCCGCATGGATGCAAGAGGAGGACGTTCGTCAATCAAGCCAGCAGCAGCGCATGCAAGCCAACGAATTCAAGCCAATGCTGGCTGAGAAGCTGTGGTCTGGTTTATTGGACGATCCTTGTGTCTATGAAGGAAATGTGCGCAGATTACAGCGCGAGTTCTATCTCCCTAGAACCATCACGTGCGCTCGGCTTGCTGTAGCTCGAATTCACGCAGGACACGTCAATTGGCGTGGGAGATTCGGCGATAATAGACAGCTGCTATTCTACTCGCTTGTCAATATTGCCGATGAACTGCTGAACGGCAAGACCTACGCATCGGATGGGCAGCGTAATCACGTATCGACTTGCGGCACCGCTTTCCGCTATGGCGCCCCGGAAGGCGAGCTTATTATCGTCATGTGGGACTCTCCCATTCGGCTGGAGGCAGTGCTGGAACAACTGAATGCCGGGCTGGAACAGACCTTCAAGCACCGACTGCACTTCGGTGTATCGAGTTCATTCTCCCTGCCCGCAGGAATCTCCGCCGGATATGCCGAAGCCAAACATGCGTTAATGCATCGCAATTTGCTCATGCATAGAACGCATATCCATAAGTTTAAGGTTACAACGGAATCAATAGCGGATGAGACCGCGCGAATCGCTTCTCCCCCTCTGCATACGGGAGTCTCCAAGCAGATCCGACTTGCCTCCTTCGAGGAGGAATGGAGACTCGCTCTGTTAAGCGGGCATGAAGAACAGCTCCGCCAAGCCGTACACGTCTTCATCGAAGCACAGAAGCAGCTGTCGCAGTTGACCCCGGATATGCTTAATGGCTGGATGAAGGAGTGGGAAGCCTTTCGTGTGCGGTTGGAGCAAGCCGCCGCTCCAGATGCCGCTTCAGTTGAGGAGATGCACGCTGGTACACCAGATCAGCTGTCTATTCACTTCCATTGTCCCGAATGCATGGATGATTTCTCATGGAAAGACTGGGAGCAGGCCTGGCTGTCTTCCCTTACTCAGCTGTCCGGCCTGCTGGTGCAGCAAAAGAAGGAAGAACAGCACATCATTTATGATATCGCCAAGTACGTGGAGCAGCACTATCATGAGGAGGTATCGCTGCAGGATATCGCGCAGCGCTTCTATGTAAGCCGCGAATACATCTCTCGCAAATTCAAGCAGCAGCTCGGCATTAACCTGTCTGACTATATAACAAATATTCGCATGGACAAGGCACTCCGGTTGCTGCTCAACCCCCACCTGCGCATCGCTCAGGTGGCCGAGATGGTTGGGTATCAGGATGAGAAATATTTCAGTAAAGTATTCAAGAAGACACAAGGCATGTCACCAAACACATATCGCAAGCAGCAAATGAATCCGTAACCTTACTATCCTGTAGAACAGGGGCGTCCCATGAATAGAAGCGAAAGCTACCCTCATAGAACGCCCCATCTTTTATTTTAAAAACACAGCTATTTTCTAGGGGCATAGCCATGCTATGCATCTAATCAGCTAGTACACAACTTACATGCTGAGCAATTCAGCCGCTGATTTGCTTCTCCGACCGGTGGCTCACATGCCGTCCTTCCCGAAGCAGCACGTGCCTTCCAAGCGTCCCCGCAAGAAGCAGCATGCATACGCCCAGAAGCATCGCAAGTCCCCACGTCTGAAACCACATCGGCAGCCCCTTAATCCCGTCAAACAGCAAGCCTCCAACTATCGGACCAACGAAAGCGGCCAGTCCCGTAATCGCTGAATACATGGCAATGAACATCGGCCGTTCGGTCTTCGGCGTATCGCCAATAATGAAGTTGAATGCCATTTGGTTGAAGCCGCCTACCCCAATCCCAACTAAGCTATGTGCGATGAGCAGCGCCTCGAACGTCGGAATCCATGCCGTAAGCGACCAAGCCAAACAAGACATAGCAATGATCGGCAGTGTGCACAACAGCAAAAACTTATTGCTGTACTTCGCGTTCAAATTGCCCCATACATAGAGGCTGCACATGCCTACTACCGTCTGTACGACTGTTATGATCGATACTTGATCATAACCAACCCCAAGCAACTCCAGCATCATATAGGAGAAGAAGGGCAATATCATATTTTGGAACAGCAGCCATACTGACAAGAACAGCACTGGCATCATAAAAGCACGATCACGCAGCGGCTTCTTCACCATCGATATCAGGTTCGTTTCTGTCGATCGCGTCATCGGCAAGTTCGGGTAGAAGAAGAACATGCCGATATTGCACAGCGCAAATACCAAACTAATCATAAATATAATTTCGAAGCCTTTTCCTCCGGGATAGGCGCTAAGAATCTGCCCGCCAATAAACAGCGCTAAGCTCCCTACCGCGTTGACAATCGTATTGCGAATACCGAAGTATCTCCCTCGAACCGAAGCAGGAACCATATCCCCCATAAAGTTGGTCCATATGATACCCGCTCCCGCATTGGCAACGAACGCCACCGTATACATGATCATGTACACCGTGATCCATAAGCCCTTGTCGAACAGAAACGGAATCAATCCCGTTGCCGCCCACGTAAGTCGATGCACAGCAACTAACCCAATCAGCGTCCACTTCGGCGAATGCACCCGCTGCAGCAAGTAAGCAATCGCAATTTGCAGGACATTCACAAATGTCGTGATGGACAGTATAAATCCGATCTGACTTGAGGATGCGCCTAAATACAATAAATATCCGGTTAGGAACGGGCCGCCGAGCAAAGTAAGGGTAACGACTGCGTTAGCTCCCTCCAGTGTGCCTATCCACAAATATTTCCGACTATCGGAAAATTTGCGCTTGTGACGAGACCTGGTTGTAGTAATGACGATGCACACTCCTTGTACTTGTCAGGTACCGCTCGAAAGCGGTTACTTTGTGAAATCACCGTCATTCTACCTTCTAGCACCATCATCGTCAATCGAGACTGCCGCATTGCATCACCGAAATTTCAACATCGCAGCGGCATGAGCCGCCTCAAAGAGAAGCATTCGCTAATTAGTTAGAAATTACGGCATTAATCTCGTGTTTCCTTATGTAAAGCCCGTCTCTTTTTCCACCATGCGATAATCAGAAGCAGCAGCGGGTACAACAACAGCACAGTTGCCGCGAATAATGGCTCTGTCGTCATGAAAAGATCGACCATATCCTGCAAATTATCTGCAGTCCAAAAGCTCATCGCAATGATCAACACACCGAGTGGAAATATGATAGACCGATAATCTTTTAACTTCAGCCATTGGGCGGTACCAAGCACGAGCATGTAATACCATGTAGCAATTTGCACGAAGCCGCCCAACACCCACAACACGACCACGATTGCTTCTACATGCTCAAAAAAGTCGGCAAGACTGATATAACGAGATGCCACAAACACCGGAAATGTAAACATCGACGTTAACGGACCGAATAAGAACAAGCATAATAAATTCGTAACGACCATCGTGATTAGCATAAGTATTACAGGGGCTACACTCCATTTCCAACGGCTGCGCTTGCCTATCGCAAAGGGGAGGAAAAAGCCAATCAGCACAAATTCCAGAAACCAGGTTGCCGGCGTTATCGACCCATGCAAAACCGGTTTCCACCCATTGTTCAATATGGGGAACATCTCTGTACCGTTCAATACGGGAAGAAGGAACAACGGGATGCACAGCAGCAAGACCATGAACAAAGGTGCAATAATCAATGCGAATTTGCCAATGACCTCAACTCCCCCTCGAATTGCTACCGCGCATACGAAAATGAGTACCGTACTAATGACCATCTCCGGTGTACGCAGCAGCAGCGATCCCACGATGAACTCCCCATACTCTCGAAGTATGGTTCCCGCCCCATGCAGCAGATAGAACATCAGGATCCCATTTGCCAACCCCCCTGCCCAACGGCCAATGAGAATCGGCCCATATTCTACCATAGTCTTATCGGGAAAGTATCGATTTAGCCGCATACCGACATAGAGCGAAATAAATCCCGCTAAAGAACTGATGATTGAAGTTAACCACGCATCGCGTCCGGCTATCTGAGAGGCTACCGTCGGAATCACGAGCACTGCAGTAGCGCATACCATTAAGTACATCAGCATGCATAGCTGCGGCCATGTTATTTTCCCTTGTTCCATCCCCCTGCAACCTCCTTTTTCCTTAGAATCAAGACGGATGTTTCAACCACAACAGCAGCGGCTTATAGATGAAATCTATCCATTGGCGTGGGGTTGTCCGTTGCGGGAATTCACTGACCAACAGCACGACAAGCCACGCCAGACTCCAAATAATAACAAATACCCGCTTTTCTCGAATAGACGTCCTGCTTCGAATTCTCCATTCAAATATGAAATTTGCGAGAAGCAGAAGCCCCATACCCGACAAAAAATAGACTCCCATTATTGAACCCCTGCTTTCTGCTCGATCGTACTTGTGATACTACCCGGACGTTCAATAACGGCATGTACGCGTACTTCTGTCCTCATATCGGCATAAATCTTTTCCCAATTGGATCGGATTTGCTTCTTCCACTGAGCAGGATATTTCCGATGTATACGAGATGCGAATCCGAGCACATCCGTATTCAGTCTCTGCTGCGTCCACTTGATGGATTGTTTGATGAGGTGTTCAATGTTCGCCTCCGTTTTTGATTCCACTTGTTTCGTCTGATCCGCATCCGATACGTCCAACTTCGTGTTATTCTGGATCATGTCCAAAAAGGCGACTAGCTTTACGCGCATCGTCAGTTGCTTACCGTCCCAGTAGGGGTCAAATGTAATGGAATTACGATGAACGCGCAGGGACAAACAGTCCTTGCTATCTCCTTCCTTACAAAAGGAAACAGTTAACCGTTTCTGCTCACCACGCAGCCACATCACGCCAATCATGTCTTGGCCGCCAATCTCTCCAATATAGCGATCCTTCTTAAAAACGGCCAACTTTTCAATAGAGGGAGCCTGAATGCCAAGCTCGCTCTCCTTCCATTCAGCGTATGGCGCAAAAGCCATTGTCGAGTCCCCAGCCATCATTTTCATATAATCAAGCAGCGTCACATTCCATACGGATCGCGATTTCCCCAAATCTTTGAACAATTCAGCGACATCGTGATGAAGCTGCGGTAATGACTTCAGGACTTCGCTTGCCTTGCCGTCCGCAATAAACAGCAGTGCATTCTCCCGTGGATTCTGATATCGAAGGAAAAAGTCGAAATGTTTAAGTAATCCCTCTTCAGCTAATTTTTTGCTGATGACATACACTTCGGTCTGACCCCAGAAAATATATCGCGGCATCTTATTTTGAAGCTTAAATACCGCCTCACCCAGTGTCTTTGCTTTAGCAGAGAATACAGTGGTCGTGCCTCCGCCGCCATTTTTTTTACTGTCGCCAGGCGTCGTTCCGCCACCTCCTCCTTCTTTCGGAATGTACACCAGCAAGGTCATCTTTACATCGCCATCTCCGTCCTTGTCCAATCCAGCGGCAAGAATGATCGAAAGCTGCTCAATTTCTGTCCGATCCCAGCAACCAGCCAAGATTATCCATAACCAACACAGAACGACCAGTCTGACTATGTTCCGAGAGTCCTTGCGCAAGCCCATACTTTCACCTCTTTTCTCCGTATTGCCGCTGTATAGCAAGCTTTTTTGATTTATTTTCATAAACCTTCCTTACGACTTTGACCTATCTACTCCCTCGTTTATCCCTGCCGACGACATACGCTCGATCTGCGTATCCTCACTCCACACGGGAACGCGAAGCAGAATATCCTTCAGCTCGTTTTTACGCATAGGAGCAATGCCCGATAAATAGGGAACACCAAATGACTTGAGTTTCAACAGATGCGTCGCAAGCAAAATAACTGCCATTATCAACCCAAACAAGCCGAGAAATCCCGAAAATAGCATAATCGGAAAACGCAACATCCGAACCGCTATGCCCATGTTGTAATGAGGCACAAGGAACGAGGATACACCCGTAATGGATACGACCATTACCATCGGTGCAGATACAAGTCCAGCCGATATTGCCGCTTGACCGATGACGAGCGCACCCACGATGCTGACCGCAGATCCAACCTGCTGAGGCAAACGTGCGCCTGCTTCGCGAATTGCTTCGAACATGATTTCCATTAACAACGCCTCAACAAGTGCTGGAAATGGAATCTGGCTACGCGCCCTCGCCATCGTTAATATTAACTCGGTGGGTATCATCTCTTGGTGATACGTAATAATAGCGACATAAAGGGACGGTCCGAGCATTGAAATAAGAAAGCAAACATAACGCAACCAACGGATGAGAGTGCCGAAGTAATGACGATGGTAGTAGTCCTCTGGCGACTGCATGAAAGAAGCCCACAGCCCTGGAGCGATGAGAACGACAGGCGAACCATCCACAATGATAACAATCCGTCCCTCCAACAAGTGGGAGGCAGCTACATCCGGACGCTCGGTCGTTACGATTTGAGGAAACAGATAAGCAGGCTTATCCTCCAGACATGCTTCCACATACCCGCTGTCCAGCACGCTTTGCAAGGAGATGCGTTGCAAGCGTCTACGCACCTCTTCCACTAAGTCGGGATCAGCAATCCCCTCGATGTAGGCATACCGGATTTCGGTGTGGGTCAACGCGCCGCGCTTTAATGACTCCATTTTTAATTGTTGTGTTCTGATACGGCGACGCAGCAAAGCAACATTTGTCTGCAATGTCTCTACGAACCCATCACGCGGGCCACGAATGACGGATTCGGCAGTCGGTTCTGATACACCGCGCTTGTCAAACTTTATAGCATCTATGGTGAAGCCGGCTGCAGCCCGATGCGGAATGAGAATCGCCAAGCCTGATAGGATCGCTTCTATCGCAGTCTCCATAGAATAAATCGGCATCGCCTTCACAGCCGTAACGGTTCGCAGAATATCCTCTACCAGGACATTAGCGGAGTCTGTCTGATCCGGATAACGCTGCTTCAACGGTTCAATAATATGTTCATCCAGCATCGCCGTATCCGTTAGACCATCCAGATAGCATAAGGTAGCCTTCTTGCCTCCCTGCAATTCGAAGTTGTAAAAAATCATGTCTTCACACTGCTGAAAGCAATCTTTTAAGAAGGCAACATTGTGTTCTCCATAAGAGGACCATTCCACATTTTGCGGCATACCTGCTTGAGCAGTTCCGTTATGCTGCTCTTCTGTTGTAGGCATAAAACCCTACCTCCTTCGAAGTTCCCTGCACTGAATACCGACTCTGTACCGAGTCTCCGTCTTCTCCCAATATAGGTTTGCATGTACAGCTGAAAATTATGAGTTGACATCGGGATTTGATCATGATATATTTATCTCGAATTAAAGATATTACTTTTCAAGATATTGAAATTCCTTAACATAAAGGTGGTGAATGACAGATGACCAGACCTCGTACGGATGCATTCGATCCCGAGATTCAGCAATCACTGAAGCTGTTCGTTGTCTTATCCCGTGCTTCCAAGGCTTTAATGGATTATGCCCAGCAGGATATGAAGCATTATGAGCTCAATCCGTCCGAATTTGCGGTCATGGAATTGCTCTATCATAAGGGTGCAACCCCTATCCAGCAGATTGGCGGCAAGATTTTGCTGGCAAGCGGCACAATGACCTATGTGATCGATAAGCTCGTGAAGAAGGGGTTCCTGCAGCGAAGACCTTGCGAGAAAGATCGTCGCGTCATATACGCTGAACTGACACCTGAAGGAGAAGCAGTCATTGGCGACATATTCCCACGGCATGCGAAGGCCCTTCATGAGGCAGTGAATGGAATGCCTACGGAAGACAAGGATCAACTGATCAGCTTGCTAAAACAACTGGGACAGAGCGTCCCTTCACCGAAGTAGCCCTTTTCAACAGAGAAGGGTATTCCTTCGAACTAATATCTCGAATTAAAGATTCTTGGTACAAGTGTTTTGCAATCAAATCAAACATTACTTTAGGAGGAATATAAAATGTTGGCAGATTACGGATTATTGATTATTCGTCTCGTTATTGGATTGACGATGATGGGACACGGAGCACAGAAGCTGTTCGGGTGGTTTGGCGGTTACGGAATTAAAGGTACAGGCGGCTGGTTCGAGTCTATCGGAATGCGTCCTGGACCACTCATGGCACTGATGGCTGGATTAACTGAGCTTGCTGGCGGCTTGCTGTTCGGACTCGGCTTCCTCACATGGCTTGGCGCGGCATTTATTGTCGGTACGATGCTTGTTGCGATTGTGAAGGTTCATGGGGCGAACGGCTACTGGGTAACTTCGAACGGGATTGAATACAACGTGATGCTGATTGCAGCTGCTATCGGCGTTGCACTGATTGGCGCAGGCTCATTGTCTCTGGATGCATTGTTGTAACTTCAGCATTATCCATTTATTAATTGTTCACTAACGCAATTATTAATTACTCTCTTTGTACCAAGGCATACAACTACTGAAGCCAAATCGTACAGATTATTAACCATAGTGGGAGGACTTTACAATGAACACGTCAATGAAACGTTCCATCCAACGCGCAGGAGACCGCTATCACAATAACCACGGTTGGTTGAAGACGTACTTCAGCTTCTCCTTCGCTGATTACTACGATCCAGAAAATATGCACTTCAGCGCACTGCGCGTCTTGAATGACGACCATATTGCGGCAGGCACTGGGTTCGATCTGCATCCGCATAAAAACATGGAGATAGTAACCGTCGTCTTGAAAGGTGAGCTGGAGCATACGGACAGCACGGGCAACCGCGAAATTATTGTACCTGGTCAAATTCAACGCATGAGCGCCGGAACAGGAATTTACCATGGTGAAGCAAATGCGTCCAGCTCTGAGCCGCTTGAATTGTTGCAATTGTGGTTCATGCCGGAGCGTCTCGGAATCGATCCATCCTACGAGACACATACGTACAGCTTGGATTCGATCCAGAACCGTCTGCTTCCGGTCGTATCCAATCACGCAGAGGAACTTGGAACTGCCCATATTCATCAAGATATGACGATGTACTTGGGCCAATTCTCAGAGGGAGAAGAAGTAACTATTGAACAACGACCGAACCGCTCCCTGTATGTATTCGTGATGGAAGGCGAAGTTGGCTTCGAGGACGGTGAAGTATTGCATCGTCGTGATGCAGCTCGTATCGAGAATGCCGATACGATGAAGTTCCACTTCAAACCAGGCACTCATGTAATGGTCATCGATTTGCCTTAATCATTTTCTCTATTTTGCCCCCTTCCCAATTCATAATAAAGAGAATAAGAGATGCGCCATCGCGCATCTCTTATTTTTGATCTATATCCGCATAACCGGAGCTGTCTACGCAACTTGCATCTGTGTTTGTGCCTGTATCCTACTCTCTTTTACTCTCCCTTGCGTTGTTATCGCAGCACGTCTATGATTCCATCAACAATTGCATTGGCTGCTTGTTCTTGAAAAGCTTGCGACTTCATTCGCTGCTCATCGTCATGATTGGAGATATATCCAAGCTCAAGCAGAATCGACGGTCTTGAATTATCCCGCAGCACCATGTAATCTCCTACATGAACACCACGATCTCTCATATTGAGGCTCTGCTTCAGATGCTCATGCATCGTGTTGGCCAGCTGCCAATTGCTATCATCGTAATAGTAGGTTGTCATTCCTTCGGCTTCTCCCGTATCGAAAGCATCATAATGGACGCTTACATAGAGATCCGCTGACTTCTCTTCAGCGACATCAATTCGCTGTTGCAAAGATACTGTCTCATCCTGCTCTCGTGTAACCACGACCTGTGCGCCTGTCCGTCGCTGTAGTTCGCGCTTGATCGCCTGAACGGTCTGCAGCGTCACATCCTTCTCCAGCGTCCCCTGCTGGCCAACCGAGCCTGGATCGTGTCCCCCATGGCCAGGGTCAAGAACAATCGTCTTCCCTTCTAATTGCTGTCCTCCGCCCTCAGGTGAGCGCAGTAGGACATGTTCCTCTTTCGAACCGTGTACATCCTGCATATAAATATAAGTCGAGAGCCCCAATAATAGGAGCGCCGATAAACATACCATGGACAATCTTTTCATTCGTAGACTACCTCTTCCCTTCTCTATCGATCTCGTTGATGAAACTAGTTTACTAGCCTCATATCAAGATGAGATAAAGATCGGGTAAAGAAAAAAGCCACTTTCTTGGAGAAAGTGGCTACAGCAGCGCTTTCATTGTTATTGCTGCCTCTTATACTAGCAAAATTGACACAACAATTACCAAGAACTACAATTCACCTATAGTTATATTCTGTATGCAAAGGAGCTTATTATGACCTTCACTGAATGGGATTTATCTGAATATGAGGATCCTGCATTATATGATATTGAAAATCAGGGCTGTCCAGAACTTTCCCTGCTTCTCACCTGGATTCAACAGCAAGCAGTGAATGCTGGCCCTATTATGGATTTAGCTTGTGGTACAGGGCGATTAACAATACCAGTTGCCGAGGCCGGATATGCCGTGATCGGCATTGATCTTCACGAAGGAATGCTGGAGCAAGCCCGTGCGAAGGCGTCACAACGTTCAGACATAAGCATCCAATGGATGCAGCAGGATCTAACGGCTTTGAATCTGGCCACAGAAGCGCCTTTTGCCTATATGGTAGGCAATTCGTTTCAACATTTCCTAACCAATGAACTGCAAAATCGCCTCCTGCAGTCAGTCCGCAGCCTGCTTTCAGATAACGGGATATTCGTCTTCGATACACGTTTTCCAACCTCGGATGAGCTGCTTCAACCGCAGGAAGAGGAATACTGGCGCTCCATAACTATTGGCTCGCAGAAGCAATGCGATGTGTACACGCAATCGGTATACGACCCTGTGACACAAATTCAGCATTATACGATAATCCGCCGTTTCCGTGAAGGAGAGAAGACAGTGATGAAACGTACATCGACCATTCATCTTCGATACACGTATCCACAAGAGCTGGCAAGACTTCTGGAATTGAACGGGTTTGAACTTCTCCATTTATATGGAAATTGGTCTGCCGAGCCGTTGCAAGCTTCATCATCAATGATCGTCATCTGCCGCAAGGTGTAGAAGCATGTACGAAAGCATCAATTCGCTTTGTGAATCATATATTTGTTTCATTGTTCAACAGACTACACACATTCAGGAATAAAAAGGAATCTATGATTTTTACACATGCAGGTAGCTTCATTATCCAGTACAATAGGATAAGTAACCGTTAGGTAAATGATTTTGTTGAAGGAGGATTTCACGAATGGACACTGCACTGCGTGCACAGCAGGCCTACGATGCGTGGTTGAACGATGCGCACATCGATGAGGCGACGAAGACAGAATTGCAGCAGATTGCTGGCAACGAACGAGAAATTACAGACCGTTTCTATAAAGACTTGGAATTTGGTACAGGTGGCTTGCGCGGCGTGATTGGCGCGGGGAGCAACCGCATGAATGTATATACAGTAGGCAAAGCAACTCAAGGTCTTGCCCAATATTTGAAGGCAGAAGAAGCTGCTCCTTCCGTCGCGATCGCTTACGACTCTCGCCACTTCTCTCCAGAGTTCGCGCTTGAAGCGGCCTTGGTTCTAGCGGGCAATGGCGTAAAGGCATATGTGTTCGAAAGTCTGCGCCCTACTCCTGAGCTGTCCTTCTCTGTGCGGAACCTAAAGGCAAGCGCAGGCATCGTGGTAACGGCAAGCCACAACCCGCCAGAGTACAACGGGTACAAAGTATACGGCAACGATGGTGGACAAATCACGCCACAAACAGCATCACGCGTCATTGCTGAAATTCGCGGCATCGAATCATTCGCGAGCATTCAGAAGCTTAGCCGCGAGGAAGCAGAAGCACAGGGACTCCTCGTGTGGCTTGGGCAAGAGATGGACGAAGCATATATAAATGCCGTGGCTTCTGTCAGCCAAAATGAAGATATCATTCGCTCATCTAGCGATTCGTTCCGTGTACTGTTTACGCCGCTTCATGGTACAGGCAATAAGCCCGTACGCGCCGTATTGGATCGCATCGGCTTCCAGCAGGTTCGAGTCGTGGCAGAGCAAGAGCTGCCAGACGGCAGCTTCCCTACTGTGAAGTCGCCAAACCCTGAAGAGCGCGAGGCATTCAGCATTGCCATCGAGCAGGCTAAATCTTGGGATGCGGACATTATCATGGGTACAGACCCGGATGCAGACCGCATGGGTGCTGTTGTGAAGAATGCGGACGGTGAATATGTCGTGCTGACCGGCAACCAGTCCGGAGCGATTATGGTGCATTATTTGCTAGACGCGATGAAGACCAAGGGGACATTGCCGGCGAACGGAGCTGTGATCAAAACGATCGTAACGAGTGAGCTCGGTGCAGCAATCGCTCAATCCTTCGGCATGACTGTATTTAACACGCTCACTGGCTTCAAATATATCGGCGAGAAAATGACAGAATTTGATCGCACAGGCGAGCATACCTTCATCTTCGGCTACGAAGAAAGCTATGGCTATTTGGCAGGCAACTATGCACGCGATAAGGATGCTGTTATCGCAGCTATGCTCATCTGTGAAGCTGGCGCTTATTACAAAGCACAAGGCAAGACACTGTACGAAGTTCTGCAAGATCTGTATGCGCAGCACGGTCATTATCTCGAAGGACTGCAAACACGTACGTTGAAAGGTGTGGAAGGCGTAGCGATCATCCAAGGTATTATGAATAATTGGCGTGAAGATGCTCCTTCTACAGCAGGCGGTGTGGCCATCACCTTGACTGAAGACTTCGCACAAGGCCTATATGATCTGCCGAAGGAAAATGTACTGAAGTTCCACCTCGAGGATGGCAGCTGGTTCTGCCTCCGTCCATCCGGAACAGAACCGAAGATTAAGATGTACTTCGCCGTGAAGGGCTCGACTGGCGAAGATGCTGCGGCACGTTTGCAGCGCGTATCGGAAGACGTAATGTCGCGTATCGATGCATTTATTCAAGCGCAATCTTAATATCCATTATTGTTTTAATCAAATAGATATATTTTACGCCGTCCTAGCTTTCTCTACAGGACGGCGTTATCATGCTTGCATCCTGCATCAAATCGGTTCATACTAAAATGATGAACAGGCTTTAGTGATGAAAGGAGCAATCCCATGCAACAGGAAACGTTAGAATTATTCCGCACGCTGACGGAATTCCCTTCTGCTCCCGGCTTCGAACGGGAACTGCGTGCCTTGGTAAAAACCGAATTATCCAAATATACAGATGAATTCGTGCATGATGCACTCGGCAGTGTCTTCGGCGTTATGCGTGGCGACGAGCAAGGCCCTCGCGTTATGGTAGCCGGCCATCTAGATGAAGTTGGTTTCATGATCACGCAAATTACACCAAATGGGATGCTGAAGTTCCAACCGCTTGGCGGCTGGTGGGGACAAGTTGTACTTGCCCAGCAGGTCGAAGTTATTACGCCAAACGGCCCGCTTCCAGGTGTTGTAGGCTCCATTCCGAAGCATCTGCTTGACGAAGCTACAGCGAACAAGCCTGTAGACGTGAAGCATATGTACATCGACATTGGTGCGGACAGCCGTGAAGAAGCTGAACAGGCAGGCGTTCGCCCTGGACAACAAATCGTTCCAGTCTGCAAGTTCACTCCCTTGCTTAATCCGAAGAAAATTATGGCCAAAGCATGGGACAACCGTTATGGTGTTGGACTTGCCATTGAATTGATGAAGGAACTTCATCGTGAACAATTCAAGCTTCCAAACACACTGTTCTGCGGTGCAACTGTTCAAGAAGAGGTTGGTCTTAGAGGTGCCCGTACATCTGCCAACTTGATTCAGCCGGATATCTTCTATGCACTGGATTGCAGCGCAGCAAATGATATGACTGGTGATGTGAATTCCTTCGGTCATCTCGGCAAAGGTGCATTGCTTCGCATCCTCGACCCTACGATGATTACACATCGCGGTCTGGTGGAATTCATCCAAGATATTGCGGATACATATCGCATTCCGTATCAATATTTTGTATCTCCAGGCGGAACAGATGCTGGCCAAGTGCATTTGAGCAACAAGGGTGTTCCTTCGACGGTCATCGGCGTATGCGGACGATATATCCACACACCTGCTTCGATCGTTCATACAGATGATATCGACGCAGCGAAGGAACTTCTTGTTCAATTGGTGAAGCATACTGACCGCACAACGTACAACACGATCGTAGAGCGTTCGTAACGATATTTTTTAAACCAAATCGGCAACATGTAAACGAAATCGATTTAATAAGAGCGCAGAACGTTGTATCTGAACAACGACTGCGCTCTTATTATGGTATCGGATTAAGGATTATTTGGAATAACGGAGCTCTACTAGACCAGTTGAATAGCTGTGCGTTCCAAGCAACTGGAACGTGCGCATCGTGTGATGCTGTCGTGCCATTTACGATCGTCGTCAATACATAAGCCTCTTTGTCCTCGTAGGGGTGTATGTACCGAACGTTAGCACTTAATCATAGGTGTGTCACCCCATAATGAGCGTATCTATCTTACAATAGGACATACCCGTAATCGTGACCCGTGGACAGCCAATCAACATCCCCGTTGTCACGTACCGCGTACCTGTCCAAGCTGATCGCAATGTGATAACGTAATGTATCTCAATCATTGAACAGCGTCCGAAGCATAGCATCCCGATCATTCATGAAGCTCTTGGTAATGATGTAATGATCCGTCTCTTCCAGCGCAACCTGACGAATGCCCTCCTCATCCAACTGCCATATATCCGCGTCGGGATAGGACATTAAAATGGGAGAATGGGTTGCAATAATGAATTGAGACTGCTTGCCAACCAGTTCATGCATCCGTGCAAGCAGCGTCATCTGCCGCAGCGGCGATAATGCGGCTTCGGGCTCATCCATCATGTACATCCCCCGACCGCCAAAACGGTGCAGGAACGTATTCAGGAACGATTCTCCGTGAGACTGCTCATGAAGCGATTCCCCCCCATACGACTCTTTGATTTTTGGACCTGGCGACTCGCTTGCATCAAGCTCCTCTATGTTCGTCGCTACATTGTAATAACTTTCCGCACGCAAGAAAAATCCGTCTCGTGGACGCTGTATTCCTCGTGAGAGCCGGAGATAACGGTGCAGCACCGAATGCGTGGCCGAGGTTTCAAATGAAAAATTCAAGGATCCGCCTTCCGGATTAAATCCCCAGGCAATTGCCATTCCTTCCAGCAATGTGGATTTTCCTGTTCCGTTCTCCCCGACAATAAAGGTTACGGGCTTGCGAAAAGAAAGCTGGGTAAAAGGGCGGATAGCAGCGAGGGCAAAGGGGTATTCATGAAAGGATGGTACTAGTTCGCGCAGCAATGTTATATGCCGCAAATAGAGCGGAAATGGATCGAGACCGAAGTTCATATTCATATCACTCCTTGGCAGTTGAGTCTTCCCGCGGTACACTGTTAAAAAGCGGTATTCCCATTTCTGAATGCGTCAGATAAGCGTTCATGTAGATCATTTATCTGAATTTATGTAGATAGGTAGCCGTGAATATAGAATATTATCTATTATTGTGAACAGGGAGGGCAACTACGATGTCAATGCCTGCGGGACAACCCACTACTCTCAAAGTTAATGGGCGGAATGAACAGAACAACAGAATCGAAACCGCTACATTTGCAGGAGGATGCTTCTGGTGCATGGTTAAGCCGTTTGATCAGTGGGAGGGCGTGCATCGCATCGTATCCGGATATACGGGCGGACACATTTCCAATCCATCCTATGAACAAGTTAAATCGCAGACTAGCGGCCATCTGGAGGCCGTACAAATCACGTATGATCCAGACATCATTTCTTATGAGACTATTCTCGATCTGTACTGGATGCAAATCGACCCCACGGATGACGGAGGTCAGTTCCACGATCGCGGGGAATCTTATACGACTGCCATCTTCACGCATACCGATGAGCAGCGCCGCTTGGCGGAGGCATCCAAGGCCGCGCTGGATACAAGCGGCCGTTTCGATAAGTCCATTATCACATCTATTCGCAATGCCACTCCATTTTATCCCGCGGAGGACCATCATCAGGACTATTATCGCAAAGAGCCGGAACATTATAAGGCGGATCGTGCCAAGTCTGGTCGTGACGAATTCATTGCTCAGCACTGGAACATGTCCAATTAGAGCTATGTTGCATTAATGGAAGGTATTCCACTAACCACATATAACGAGGTGAACACATTAGACTTTGGCCTCCGCTCTCAGATTGAAACAGCCGCCCAAGCAAAGAGCCGGGGCGGCTGTTTCGATTATTCCATATTGCAGGCATCTATATAGGTTGAACAATGGCTACTTGCTATTCGTGCATGATAACACCTTTTGTCACATTCAGCTGAGGATAGCGCGACATGATGTCCGGCAACTCTCCCATACGGAAGCGATGGCTGATAAGCGGCTCGATGCGTACAATTCCTTGCGCAATAAGCGTAATTGCTTCCTCGTGTGTGTATGGATTGATGAACGATCCCATAATGCGCAGCTCTTTGCTGAAAATTTCGAATGGTGAAATACTCACGCGCACATCCGGGGCAGCGACGCCGAAGAGCAGCACCTGGCCGCCTTTGCGTGCAGCTGCACATGCCAACTCAACTGACTCAGACCGGCCGACGCATTCGATAACGACGTCTGCAGAGTTCCGCAGCTCGTCCGCTCCTCCATCTATTGGCGATACAACCGCATGTGCGCCGAGTGCCAGCAGCGACCCATGCTTCTGCACAACCGGCTCAATGACGGTAATGCGTGCAACACCAGCAGCTTTGACAAGCTGCAGGAACAGCTGGCCAATGAAGCCGCCACCCGCAATGATCACGTGCTGATTCGCTCGCAGCTCCAGCTTCTTGAACCCATGCAGCACGCAGCCGAGCGGCTCGACCATCGCCCCTTCTATCAAACTGACCTGCTCCGGTAGCTTATAGCAGTTGGCAGCGGGAACGATGCACCACTCACCCATGCCGCCGTCTCGCGTCACGCCAATCGCCTGCAGACGCTCACACAAGTGAGCACGGCCTCCACGGCAAAATTCACATGATCCGCAGTACATATTCGGATCGACCGACACCCGATCACCCGGCTGCAAATTCGTAACTTTCACACCTACAGCCTCGACTGTTCCGGCCAGTTCATGCCCGAGCACGATCGGCGGCGTTACCTCCGCTGATCCCGGATGACCATGATAAATATGCTGATCGGTGCCGCAAATTCCGCAGCAAGCGACCCGCAGTCGTACCTCATCCTTGCCAAGCTGGCGTTCGTCCCATTCTGTAACTTCTATGGTTTTTGTTCCACGAAGAACTGCCGCCTTCATGCTCCTCATCCCTTTTCTCAAAATAATGTCGTTATACTGTTACTAGCCACGCTGTTCTCGCCATTGTTATCTGGCGCTATCTACAACTTCATTCAATGCAGATACACGCAGTGTATTCCATGGAATGCTCTTTCCTTCGGATTGCGAGACTTGTATTTCCTTAACCTGTCCAGGCAGCAGATCGAAGAAGTTGTCGCTCATCACGATCCATTCCTCATCGAGCTCGATCTTGACCATGCGCGCAACACGATCCGCACTTATACGGATAACGCTCGCTGCCTCATCCGCTTCAACCTTAAGCTTCACGGCATCGAAGCGCATGTCCTTGTAATTGCGCAAATAAACGAAATTATCATCCAGCAAGCCATTCGCCGAGGACAAGACACATACGACCTCTGTCGGATCGGCCCCATTCGTCAGTTCTGCCTCGGACAGCACGGCAGCCTGTAATTTGCTGTTCGCCGCTACGGACACATCGAAGCTGTATTCACTCAGTACCGTTCCATCCATCATATATACGGTCAGGCGAACTGTATCCTCATAAGCTTCCAATCGATCGTTCAGCACCCACAGATTGAGATCCTGTCCAGCGTCGTGATCCGCTGTCAGCAGCACAGGCGCAAAGAACTTGCGAGCGTAATGATACGATGCCTTCGGCAGTCCATAGTAATCGATGACCGACCAGCTCGTACCTGGCCAGCAGTCGTTCAGCTGCCAGAATAATGCGCCACTCGTATCCGGCTTATTGCGGCGGTAATGTTCAATACCGTATCTCAAGCCTTCAGCCTGCGTCAGCATAGAGTAGTTCATATATTCCTCTATATTTGTAGGCGCGCCCGTATATCCTTCCATAAGGAGAATGCCTTTTGGATGATGGATATCCTTATTGCGGTACATCATCTCTTCGCTGCCCCAGAAGAATTGGTTCTCCGGAATATTACGATGCAGCGTATAGCGGTTGGAAGATGCGTGCATACCGAATTCACTTGCGAACTTCGTCGTATCGCCTTTGAACTTTTTGAATGACAATCCCTCTACGCTATAGTCCTGCACCTGCGGCTGACCAAACACACGCGGCTCGATGTTGCCGTGCCATACTTGCCAGTTATGAGTGTCTCCAACCTCACGGGAATTATGGTCGTTGCCCCCGTACGGCGAGCTCGGCCAGAACGTGCGCGTCGGATCAAGCGTCTCCAGCAGAGCTGGCATCAATTCGTGATATATTTTCTCACCATAGAATGGATGCGGAATTTCACCACTTGAATACAGCGCCTCGTACAGCCAGTCGTTCTCGTTATTGCCGCACCACAACGCGAGGCAAGTCCGGCTGCGCAGCCGCTTGACGACCTGATCGATTTCTCGTCGCACATTGTCCATAAAGTTGCGGTTATAGTCCGGATAGAGCGCACAGGCGAACATAAAGTCCTGCCATACAAGCAGGCCAAGCCGATCGCACTCGTCATAGAAAATGTCACGCTCGTAGAAGCCGCCGCCCCACACGCGCAGCATATTCATATTGGCCTCTACCGACATGCGAATTAGCCGTGTATACCGGTCATCCGGCACTGCAGCAATGAAGCTGTCGATTGGAATCCAGTTCGCGCCCTTCGCGAACAGCTTCACACCGTTGAGCACGAACGTGAAGGCATGCTCCCCTGCTTCGTTGTGCAGCATCAATTCCAGCGTGCGAATACCGAACTGCTGCTGCCATGTGTCAACTGCTTCGCTGCCACTCCGAAGCGTTACCTTTAACTGGTACAAGTAAGGTTCACCCAGATCATGTGTCCACCATAGCGTCGGATTCGGGACATGCAGACGCACGTCACCGAATCGTCCTTGCGCGCAAATGGCACCGTCTTGTATGAAGCCCAGGCCGCGGTCAAGCGGAATCGATTGCGACGCGACAGGATTCCCTTGCGCATCAAGCAATTCTACTTCTGCGAGGAATGCCTCGCTACGGTCGAACACCCGCGCATCGACAGTCACGTCTACAACTGCTTCCCCGTCCTTCGCTTCTGACGTACGTGCAAACACGTTGTCTACATAGCCATGGCGGCGCTTGACGAGATGAACGTCCTTCCAGATACCCGCGCAGACAAGACGCGGTCCCCAGTCCCAGCCATAGTGGCTTTGTGCTTTCCGCGTCCAAATCCGCTTTTTGCTGAACCCGGACCAGTAATACTGAATTTTGTCTTTGGCATACAAATGAACCGGATCGATCTTAACCGCCAACACATTCTTACCCTTATTAAGCTCTCTTGTTACCTCGAACGAGTGGCTAATGAACATATTGTCTGTCGAGCCCAACTCGACTCCGTTCAGATAGACGGTTGCAAACGTATCAAGCCCCTCAAACACAAGCTCCATCCGCTCTCCAGCTTCCCGTTCGCCGTCCCAAGTGAACACCGTGCGGTACCACCACACCTTCTCCTCGACCCAGCGGCACTTCTGGTCGTTATGCCCATAGAACGGATCATCAATAATGTTTCTTTCGATTAAGGTCGTATGCACATCGCCAGGCACCTGCGTCGTCATCCAGAAATAATCGATATAGTCAGGGGAGGCTACCTCTAAGTCACGCGCTTCGCCAACGTTGAAATCGCGCAGCTTCCAGTTATCAGTTAATCTCATCTCGTGCTCCTATTCAGAAAGCGCCAAAACCTTCTGGTTTTGGCGCTTTAACGTTTCTTTGTTCTAAATTCGTTTATAAGTATGTTAAACTGTCCAAAATTTCTTTGACGCTTAGCTCAGCGCAGGCCATCGATGTATCTGCTACGCCATAGTACATCTTCACCGTGTCGCCTTCTATGATAGCTCCGCAAGAAAAGACGACATCGCCGAAGAAGCCATTCTTCTCATAATCCGCTTCCGGCTCCATCACTGGCTTATCGGAACGGGCAATTACCTTCGTCGGATCATTCAAGTCCAGCAGAACGGCGCCCATGCAATAACGATGATCCTTCGTCGCTCCATGGTACAGCTCCAGCCATCCCTTCTCTGTCTTGAACGGCACAGCGCCGCCGCCCATGCGGCCGCCATCCCACATGCCCGGACGCAAGCCAGCCAGATGGTGATGATTGCCCCAGTACAGCAAGTTATCCGATTCTGCAATCCAAATTTCCGGGTTGCCGATGCTCTTCATCGTCGGACGGTGCAGCGCATAATATTTGCCGTTGATTTGTTCCGGGAAAATAAGCACGTCCTTATTGTCTGGGCCGAAAATCATTCCGTGATGCGTCACGTTCACGAAGTCCTTCGTCGATACCATTGATTCACCGATTCCTACCGGGGATACGGCGGAGAAATAGATATAGTACGTATCGCCAATCTGCGTTACCCGTGGATCTTCAATACCGAACGTCTCAAATTCCGTAGACGGATATACAAATGGCGCTTCATCGATTATAAAGTTATGTCCATCTTTACTGCGCGCAATGCGAATATAAGAAATCGAAGTCAAATATTCGAAAGTCGCGTTCAGTGTCTTGTTGCGGATCACACGCGGATCCGAGAAATCATAGCGTTCATCATCTATGCGAAGATCAATAATGTCCAGCTTCTTCGTTTCTGGATTGAACAGAGGTGCCTTTACGATGTGCGGATCATTGCTGATCGGACGCTCCGCTACACGCAGAAGCAACAGCACTTCGCCATTATAGGTTGCAACGCCCGCGTTGAACGCACCAATGACTTCGAAGTCGTCACGGTGTGGCTTGACGTCAGCTGGCGTAATGATCGGATTTTCTTCATAACGATAGATATTCATATTGTAGACTCCTTAAGCTGTAAAATAGTAAATACTATTATGCCTGTTCAAACTCTTGAAACGGATCCGCTATCGTCAAACGATGTGCTTCTGCATCACTTATGCCGGCATACAGCACTGCCGTACCATCTCCGTTGCGCACGAGTCCACCGCTGAATACGACATCTACAAGATCAGTACGCTTCGCGGCACCTGGCAAGAATTTATTGCGAAC
This sequence comes from Paenibacillus sp. KS1, assembly GCF_001680695.1. Lineage (NCBI taxonomy): Bacteria > Bacillati > Bacillota > Bacilli > Caryophanales > Paenibacillaceae > Paenibacillus > Paenibacillus sp. KS1. The sequence goes on from NZ_MAIS01000002.1 coordinate 130,670, forward strand.
AGCGATGAGCTTGATATCGGAATACTTGCCCGTTGCTGGGTCGAGAACAAATACCATCGGGTAATAGTGACGATCCCCTTGTGCATCGAAGTTGGCGATATGACCAAGTACACCGATTCGACCATCGCTTAGCAGGTGCGCTTCGTTAGCGCCTCCCCACTCTTCGTCAATGAATTGTCCGTCAAGCAGCGAAGTATTGTTAATCAGCTCAATGGATAGATCCTCCAAGCGATTCACACGAGAATAGCCAATTTTTCCACGGCCGCCTTTTTCTCCTTGTGGGCGGGTAAAGACGCCAACGCTGCCATCTTGAAGCTCAACAATGCGCAAATCCTTCATTCCGTTCGGTCCCTTGAAGAAAGGCTTCAGCTCTGCGATGCTCTTCCCTTTGTAGAACACTGTGCGCCACATAAGCGCGTTCTCCTGTGTCGGATGCGGATAAATTTGCACACCGCCGAGTACGAGCTCGCCGCCGATTCGCGTTTGAAACGGATCCTGAAGTTCGAATGTTGGTGCACCTTCACGCGGTACCCATTCCCCGTTCTGTTCAACAAAGAAACGAACTTCGGAAAATTCGCTGTCACGTGATTCGACGCGTCCAGCAATGACCAGTTCACCTGCATCTTCAAATGGAGCCGTAATATTGTATACGTCCTTGTCGCCAACCCCGGTAAACGACAGCTTCTCTGCGTTCTGTGCCAGCTGGTTATGCGCCATATATTCCTGCAGTAGGATTTCACACGTCTTTACACTGCCTTTGATTAATTCCATGACGGACATATCTCCTTCATTAGTTAGTCTCGCTTATCCAGACGACCGCTTCATACGGACGAAGGATGAATGAACCGAAATCTTCAGCCGTTTCACGATAATTCGATAAGGCCAAGTACGGGTTACCTGCTATTCGAAGGTCAGACGACAGCGCCAATGGCTTCGCACCGAAGTTAAGCGCCACGAGTGCTTCTTCGCCAGCTGCGCGCCTAACGTATAGCAACGTGTCTTCACGCCGCTCCATCAAGGCATAATAGCCTCCATGAAGTGCCGGATGCCGGCGCCGGAGTGCGATTAGCTTCCGGTAAAATTGATAAATAGAATCTGGACGCTGCTTCTCTGCTCTTACGTTCAACAGACGATGCTGCGGCCCCATGCCAATCCATGGCTCAGCATCCGAGAAGCCGCCGAATTTCTCCTCCGTCCATTGCATCGGCGTACGGGATTTGTCCCGGCACTTCGCATTGGCCATATGCAGCGCCTCTTCGGAGGACTTGCCGTTCGCAAGCGCCAGCTGATACGCGGTCAGCCCCTGAACGTCACGCATATCCTCGATTGTCTCAGCCACGAAATCGCGCATCCCAATCTCGTCACCGTAATAGAGAAACGGCACACCCTTTGCGGTCAACATCAGCGTGGCGATCAGCTTCGCACGTTTCTCCTCCAGCTCTGGATTTCCATCGCCGAACCGTGAAATGTGCCGCGGCATGTCGTGGCTGCTAAAGAATAGCGTCGGCACTTGATCAGATGCATGAACCTCTTCCATCTTCTGCAACTCTGTATAGAGACGATCGAACGAGAATGTCTCCTGACTGCCTAGATTGAAGTTGAATACGACGTCAAGCAGCCCTTTGCCGCTATAACGGCTCAATACGTCCATATCCTCCGAGCCGATCTCGCCAACCATGAATGCCCCTTCCCGTTCATGCACGTACGCGCATATCTCGGCAATCGCATCCAAGATGCCAGCTTGGTCCTTATCGTGCACATGCTGCTGCTCGCCTGCCGCATCGTACGGATTATCAAGAAATTCTCCGGATACTTTCAAGAAGTTAATGACATCGAGACGGAAACCGTTGATGCCCCTATCAAGCCAAAAACCCATAACTTCCTTCATCGCCGTGCGTACGTCAGGATTGGCCCAATTCAAGTCGACCTGTTCCTTCGCAAATGCATGGTAATAATATTGTCCCGTCGATTCGTCATACTCCCACGCGGGCCCGCCGAAGAACGATTCCCAATTGTTAGGGACATCCCCTTCGACTGGATCTTTCCATATATACCAATCGCGCTTCGGATTCGTCTGCGATGATCGAGATTCTTTAAACCACGGATGCTCCACAGACGTATGATTCAGTACAAGGTCAACGATGACCTTAAAACCGCGATCATGCGCCTCACGAATGAAAGTGTCGAAATCGACCATCGTTCCGTAGTCCGGATCGATGGTCGTATAATCGGCGATATCATAGCCATTGTCCACCTTGGGCGATAGATAGAAAGGCGTCAGCCATAAGCCTTCGACGCCGAGCTCCTGAAGCTCGTCAAGCTTGGATACAATACCAGCAAAGTCTCCTATTCCATCACCGTTTCCATCACAAAAGCTCGGCATATAGATTTCATAAAACACGGCAGATTTCCACCAAGGTGTCTCCACTTTCTCCACTCCCATTGCGTAGTCCATCTGCTACGGTTACTTCAGGCTGAATTGCATACCTTCTTTGAACTTTTTGCCGAACACGAGGAACATGATTATAATCGGAAGCGTCAACAGCACCGACGCGGCATACAGCGGACCTGGATAACCACCATAAGGGCCGAACATTTGCGACAAAAGCACGTTCAGCGTCAGCATATTGTCACTGCGTACAACGATCATATCCCACAGCAATTCTGTCCAGCGCTCCATGAGCAGGAACAAGAAGATAACCGCAGTAATCGACTTCGACATTGGCATCATGATGCGATACAAAATCTTGAAGTCGGACGCTCCATCCAGCTTCGCCGCCTCGATGAATACCGTTGGAATTGCCTTGAAAAAGTTCGTATACATGAAAATTGCCCATAGGCTGATCGCTTTGGGAATAATCATTGCCCAGTACGTATCATACAAACCGATCTTCTGGATGACGAGGAAGTTCGGGATGAGCAGGATGATCGCCGGAAAGAACATATGGAACAAGACGAAATTGTTCACTGTGTCCCGCCCCTTGAAATTCAGCTTCGACAACGCGTAAGCTACCATGACGCCGAAGAGCATCATGAGTGCCGTCGATACAACCGAAACGATCACGCTGTTCAGGAAAGCATTCAGCCATGGACGAGCAATTCCAGACTCACCGCCGGTAAATAGCCACTCGTACGATTTCAGAGAGAAGCTGCCCGGTATAAGTTTTCGGTCAACCTGCGACCAATCAGCGAACGAGTTTAATACCATGTACAAATAGGGATATACCATGACCAGAAGCAGGAGCGTTGCTACGATGTAACGAACCGTCAAACGGAATTTGTTGTTTTGTTTAGACCCAACCATTTCGTTTACCCCACGTTTCCAGCAGTTTTTTAATGATGAAAATTGAAATGAACGTAACTACAGATGCCAGTATCGCAACTGCGGAAGCGTAGCCCGCCTGCAAGTTCTTGAACGCTTGGGTATAAATCTCCATCTGCCAAGTGTTCGTAGCAAAGTTCGGTCCTCCGCCCGTCAATTGGTAAACCTCTGTAAAAATACCGAAGGTAACGCCAAACGCCAAAATCAGTGTTGTATACATTGCAGGGTATAGTAACGGTAACGTGATCTTCCAGAAGCGTTGTCGATCCGTAACTCCGTCGATCGCTGCTGCTTCATATACTTCCTTATCAATGCTTTCGAGTCCGGATGTAAGAATAAGCGCATAATATCCGGTGAATTTCCAAGCGATGATGAGCGCTACGAGACACAGCGCCGATAGCGGTGAGCCAAGCCAGTTGATGTCAAGTCCAAAGTTGTTGCGTAGAAAAACATTCACCGGACTGTTAAAGGAAAGGAAGCCCTTCACGATAAGCGATGCCACGACACCCGATGATAAGTACGGCAAAAAGAAGCCAATTAAATAAAGACTGCGGAACTTCGGCAATCCTTGTACAAGCACGGCTACTCCGAGTGACATTATGGTAACGAGCGGCACAAACACAATCATGAATTTATACGTTACCCAAAATGCCGATACTACACCTGGCGATGACAGAGCCTTAATGAAGTTTTTAAAGCCGACAATATCGTATTCTGGTGCGATTAAATCCCAGTTCGTGAATGACAGAAAGAGGGACCATATTAACGGTCCCAAGAAAAATACAAGACCATAAATGAGGTAGGGACTGGTGAATAACCAGCCCAACCGATTATTTTGCTTATCAACCATTATTGAAGTTCCCCTTCAATTGCCTTTTTCATATTATCCCATGCAGTCTTCGGATCGATTTCGCCTCTGACTACCTTGTTAAAAGCCTCTTGTCCAATAATTGTCTGTAATTCGTTGTACCGTGGGTTGTCGATTGCCGGAACACCATGCGGAACGGATTTTGCATACAATTCAAGTCCAGGCGATTTTTGCATAATATTTTTGAATTCTGGCAACTCAGCCAAATCGTCGCGCGCCGGAGGCAAGTTCGTCTTCTCGAACCATGTCGCGTCGTGCTTCGCATCGGAGTATACCCATTTGAGGAACTCGGCAGCCGCTTCCTGCTGCTCCTTCGGCACACTGGAGAAAATAACGAGACCTTTCGCATCAGAGAACGTCTTCGCTTCCGCAGGATTCATTCCGTCCGGAACGGGAGGAAGAGTGAGCGTATACGTCTCATTGAATTTCATTTCTGGGAATCTTTCAGCCCAATAGTTGAATGTCCATGGTCCAAGATCCGTAAAGATACCTGTTCCTGTTTCAAACGGATCAGTTACGTTTTTCGAGAGAATTGCGTTTTCTTTACGCAGATTGTCTACAAACTCCAGCGTTTTGACCCCTGCTGCTTCATCTCCGACAAATTTGTTGCCGTCAATAAACTTGTTGCCGTCAGATGATGCGTTATACAGCATAAAGAAGTCGAACCAGCGTTTCCAAGGGGTAGGATCCACTAAATCTGCGCCTTTGCCCCATACATATTTATCCGGGTATTTCGCTTTCAGCTTCTTCGCTACATCCAACACTTCGCTATACGTCTTCGGCGCCTCGTTATAGCCAAGCTCCTTTAGAATGTCAATGCGCCAGCCGAACAACATCGGGTTGGAGTAAATCGGAAGCACGTATTGATTATCATCAGCAAATTTCCAAGGCTCGAGCGTTTTCTCCATATTGCGGCTCGACACGATATCATTGAACTGCGGTAACGAATTCAGTGGAACAAGCGCTTTACTCTTCGCTAACTGAGCTGCGAAGCCGCGATTGATGTTCTCCGAAATAGCCGGAGCGTTCCCCCCTGCAATTGCCGCCTGAATGCTCGCTTCCGAGCTTGGCGATTCTTTAATGGCAGATACATTGATTTTAATCTTCGGATTAACAGCCTCATATTCCTTGGCCATTTCCATCCAGTAAGCTTGCTGTGGCGGATTCGGTGCCGCCCAAAGTTCAATCGTCGTTACTCCGTCTGCACCTTCCTTCGTTGCCCCTTTTCCGCAAGCAGCCAAGAGAGAGAAGACCATCGTAAGAATCAGCAATACTGACAGTTTCTTTTTCATTGAAACAAACCTCCTGTAGATGGTGTAATAACCAAATGGAACATTACAAAATATTTTGTAATGTTAATAAATAAGGTTACAATAACAACATGAAAGCGTTTGTATTAACATTATTATTCAAATTAATACCCTTGTCAATCTACAAACAATGGATATTATGTACAATCATCTTTATTCACATGAGTTATTCAACTTAACAAAAATATTTTGTAACGTTATAATAAAAATTGTAATGTTGTACTGTTTTGGATTGATTTCTGGCATAATTTCATATAGTCAAACTCATGAATAAACCATCTATTCGCTAGAATTGATTATTTATTACAAAATCATTCAAGTTTTTCTTAAATATTTTGATGCCTTACAGTTATGATAATGAATGAAAGGAAGGGCGAACCTATTTATGAGAACGAAAATAACGATGCAGGATATTGCTGATTTTCTCCATATTTCAAAAAACTCCGTATCCCAAGCTCTTTCCGGGAAAGATGGCGTCAGCGAAGAAACGCGTCGACTGATTATTGAAACAGCGGAAAGAATGGGTTATGAGTATCCTTCTGCACGCAAGAAACGGCTATCTGAACAATCCGGCAACATCGCACTCATTGCTTCGGATTTCGCATTTGCGCAAAAAAGTTTCTTTGGGGAGATATATTTGAGTGTAGAACAGGAAACGAGGAGACGCAGCAAACATCTGCTTATTCAATCCATAAATGAAGAAACGGAGCGCAAGCTTGTATTGCCTCTTTTTTTGGAAAATAAGGATGTGGATGGTATTATAATCTTATCACACCTCAGCACATCTTATACCAATGCGGTTATTGCAACTGGAATACCGACAGTGCTCATTGATCACCACCATCCCGCTATTCACGCGGACTGCATCCTAACAAACAATCGCTTCAGCGCTTACGAAGCCGTTCAGCATCTATACGATTTAGGGCACCGGCATATCGGCTTTATGGGGAATATCAGTTTCTCGCCGAGCTATCATGAGCGGTTAGATGGATATCGATTAGCACTTCACGATAAAGGCATCGCCGAGAATCCGGAGTGGATTGTGAAGGATGCACTCGAGGAACCCAAATATGTAATGCAGACGATGAAATCTATAGGTACTCAACCGACTGCTTGGTTTTGTGTTAACGATGGTCTTGGATTTCTCCTTAACTCAACTCTTCATCAGCTCGGCTTCCAAGTGCCGAAAGACATATCTATTTGCAGTTTTGACAATGGCCAGTTGTCTCGTTTAGCCACGCCAATGACAACCACAATGGGGATTGATCTCAACCAATTTGGTCGCAAAGCTGTCGAACGACTTTTCTGGCGCATGGAACACAAGCATGAGCCATATATGGAATTACTGCTACCAACGAAGCTCATCGTACGCGAATCGACAGCCTCTGCCAAGAGGTAATCGAAGGCTTCGTAGAGGGGAAGGCATCACTTATTCCTAACAGCCTCGAACATTCGAATAAAAAGGGGCTGTCCCAAAAGTCTAGAGCGACTTGGGACAACCCCTTCCTATTAACGAATAGCCCCGAAATATCAAGGGTTCGATCCGACTTATTTACGTTACCTTATTACAACAATTCCTTGCGAAGCTGCTCCGGAGACTTCGGAGACAACAGGCCGAATGGAATATCGAATACTGTGCGCGCACCGGACTCGCCGCGTTGTGCCAGACGAGATACAGCACGAGCATAAGCAACGAGAACGCTCGCTGTGAACTCAGGGTTGCTGCCCAAGTTCAGACCGAACTCCATAATTTGCGATGTGCCTTCACCAGTCACGCCGCTGCGGAATACAAGACCGCCGTGAGGCATTGCAGAGTGATTCGTCTTCAGCTCTTCTTCGCTGATGAAGTTCACGATTGTGTCGTAGTCTGCGAAGTAGTTTGGCATAGACTTGATTTCTTGCTCGATGCGAGCCTTGTCTGCCCCTTCTTCTACTACAACGAAGCATTCACGCAAATGCTTCTCGCGAGTGGACAATTCAGGGTTCTCCCCTTGACGTACCTTCGCAACAGCTTCCTCGGAAGGAATTGTGTATTGTACACCGTTCTTAACGCCCTCTACACGGCGAATTGCATCGGAGTGACCTTGGCTCACGCCACGTCCCCAGAATGTGTATTCATTGCCCTCTGGAAGAACAGATTCGAACAACAAGCGGTTTAAGGAGAACAAGCCTGGATCCCAACCTGTCGAGATAACTGCAACATGTCCGTTTCCTTGAGCAGCTTCATCGACAGATGCGAAATATTCAGGAATACGTGCATGTGTATCAAAGCTATCCACCGTGTTGAACATACGTGCAAGCTCAGGACCTTGCTCTGGAAGATCCGTTGCAGAACCTCCACACAAAATCATTACATCTACTTTATCTTTGTAAGATTCCGCATCATTGAGTGAAAAGACAGGAACCTCTGCTTGTATGGATTCTGGGCTGCGACGTGTGAAAATGCCAACGAGCTCCATATCTGAATTTTGGCGGATCGATTTCTCTACGCCCTTGCCTAAGTTACCGTAACCTACAATACCTATACGAATAGATGACATGAGGTTGCTCCTCTCTATTTCTAAAATCATGGACTAGTATAATATATAAAGTAGATTTGCACAAAATGACATAGATTATTCGCTATACTTGTTGCATTCTGTTGCTACTGCTCTTCAGCTGTCAACTCTTTTGCTATCTACGTAATGGGAAACTGAGTGTGATACGTGCCCCTCCTTCAGGCGTATTCGCTGCTTGAATGCCTCCCCCATGCTTACGCATAATGAGCTTCGCCATATACAACCCAAGTCCGGCATGCCCTTGATATTGCGAACGTGATGCGTCGCCTTGAACGAACTTATCAAATACGGAATCCAGCATATGTGCTGGGAATCCAGTTCCCGTATCTGTAATCGACATCTCCAGCTCATGCGCTTTCCATTCCGCCTTCCACGTAATTGTGCCGCCTGAAGGTGTGAAGCGTAAGCTATTAGCGAGCAGATTGTCCATAAGCTGTCTCAGACGATCCCCATCGAGAAGCAGCGCTCCCTCTGCTTGTTGATCTGCAGGTGGGATGCAATGGAATTCAATCTGCTGTTCCGCGCACAACTGCTGCATATCCTGTGCGATCTCTTCCATAAATCGATTCATCTCTACTGGCTTTCGGTTCAAACGGAACTGCGGTGACTCCATTTCCGACACCTGATTCATTTCCTGCACGAGGCGAATGGCCCGCTTTGTATTCTTATCAATCGTCGTCAAATATCGCTGCAGACGATCCGGACGATTCATTCCACCATCCAGCAAACCCTCTACATGACCTTGCACGATTGCGAGCGGGGTACGCAGATCATGTGCGAGCGCAGCTACCATCTCGCGCCGCCGCTGCTCCATCTTCCACTCGCGTTGCAGAGACAAATATAGCTCCCGCCTCATCTCGTCGAATGCCTTCATGAGTTGAGCCATTTCCGAAGTACCTTCATAGGAGAAGCTAAAATCCAGATCCCGCTGCTGAACCCGTCTCGTGCCCTCTATTAATTCCTCGATGGGGCGGCTCAGCTTGCGGCCGAACCTTCGACCGAACAGCCATGCAAATAGAATGACAAATAGAAAAGGTGAAAATAAGACCGCGATGACTAACAGTCCGAAGTAAGGGCCTAGCTTCGATCGCACAGTGACGCCAACAGAAAGTGTGTAGTTGATGACTACAGCTCCCTGCAGTTCGCCTGACTGATTGACGACAGGCAATACGTTGCGAGCACGCCCCATTCCCGTCATCCCGCTTGCATTGAGTAGGGAAATCAGTTCGCGCCCACCACGTATGTTCGGATCAGGCAGCGATCCATATCTATATTGACCTGTTCGATCAACAACTGCGTAACGTATCCCCTTCTCATCTACTAATCGTTCGATGAGCGATTGATTTTCCTTATCCAGCAAGCGTTCCCCTTCTGATTCTACTAACTTGCGTATGGGCGGAATCTGCTTCTCATAGTAATTGGCAGGTCTGAACACGCCGTCGTCATACGATTGCATCCATATGAAGGCTCCCCATACAACAATCGTCAGTGCCAGACTCGCACCGATTACCCATACAAAGTATGTAATAAACTGACGTTTAAAGGAGTGCATGCTCATTCCTGCACCTTCCATTTATAGCCGATGCCCCATACGGTCTCAATCCAGCGCGATTGCGTGTGAACTGCTGCCATCTTCGCCCGAATATTCTTCACATGCTCCGTAACTGTCGTATCATCTCCAAGGGCGTCCATACCCCATACCTGTTCGTAAATATGCTCGCGTGCAAATACCTGTCCCGGATGGAGAGCAAGCAGTTCTACGATCGCGAACTCCCGGCTTGTTAACGGCAATCGCTTGCCTTCATAACGAAGCTCCATCCCCTTCACATCCACTGTAAATGCTCCAAATATGAGTACTTGCTCATGATTATCCTGCTGCCGCACATAGCGTCGTTCTCTTCGAAGATGCGCTTCAATGCGCGCCTTCAGCTCACGCATGCTAAATGGCTTGCTAATATAATCATCGCCCCCTGCCGCTAGACCGTATATACGATCTGCTTCACTCACCCTCGCACTGACAAATAGAATCGGGCAAGCAACCGCTTCTCGAACCTGCTTACACCATTCCACTCCATCCGTGCCAGGCATCATAACGTCGAGTACAATTAGGTCGGGCGACTGTTCCGTAATAAGCCGCTGCGCCTGATCCGCATTGTGTGCCGTGCGTACCGAATACCCGTCATCCTCCAATGAATCACGTACGAACACCGTCATTTCTTCCTCATCATCGACCAGCAATATGTTAGCCCGTTCCATGCCTTTGTTCCCCTTTGGTGGCAAAATTCCAATCCTGTATGATTTCCTTTTCTTCGACTATGTAAATGAGTGACGATTGCTACGTTGCCTTATCACCGCTTTCTATCTCAATTTCCTTCGGTAACTATGATCTCTATTAAATATGAACCCTATTGATTATGATCTCTATTGATTGTGATATCTATTGATTATGATCATTATTAAATATGATCAATATGAAATACGATCCGCATTAATAGTTACTCTGTTAAACACCGTTGCCCCCGCTTAGTTGCACTTCTACGTCATGATTTTCTTATAGCAGTCATCATATCTAGTCTAATGCAACTCTCTCACACAGGGCAAATAAGCCAGAATCGTTCAATAATGCAATGGATTCAATAGAGCAATGAGTTCGATACAATAAGACGACATGAATCAGAATAAGCGTACTGTGAACCGCCGACAGGCACTTCACTGTACGCTTATTCATTCAATGAACCCCCATTCCTGCTATCGCATATGCTGATCAAGAGGAGTTGGGCGTATGCCACAATATCAAATTATTGTCGATCTGTCTGATCGCAGGTTATACCTACTGGACGGAGATGTCGTTGTAAGGGAATATCCTGTGGGCGTCGGCAAGATGTTAACCCAAACCCCTACAGGGGAATATACGATCATTAACAAAGAGCCGAACCCGGGCGGCCCATTTGGCGTCTTCTGGATGGGCTTGTCGAAGCCCCATTACGGCATTCACGGAACGAATGATCCTTCCTCCATCGGGCACTACGTATCTCACGGCTGTATCCGCATGTACAATGAGGATGTTCTCCAATTGGCAGCTCTTGTCCCCATCCATACAAGAGTGACCATACGTCCATAACATTGACAGGATTAAATCGGGCATTGAAAAAAGAATAAAGCCTCTTTCCTGCTGCAGAGAAGCGTGTTCTCATGTCGCAGCAAGAAAGAAGCATTATATAAGTTCCACCTACAACGCTGTAAGGGACATACGGTACACTCGACTAGCCTTTATGGGTATCCTCTATTATGCCAAGATTGATGCTGGAGCTGCCTCCAATGGGAAGTGGCAAGCAACTTGCCGGTCTGCGCCAACCGTCTCCAGCTCCGGCGCTACGAGCCGGCACTTCTCTTGAGCGAAGGCACATCGCGGATGGAAGCGGCACCCCGAAGGAGGGTTCGCCGGAGATGGCACATCTCCCTGCAGGACAATTCGCTCCTTCTTATAATGCGGATTCGGTCTAGGAATCGCTGACAACAGTGCCGCGGTATACGGATGCTTAGGATTCGCAAACAAATCCTCTGTACGGGCAACTTCAACTAATTTTCCGAGATACATGACCCCGATCCGATCTGAAATATGCCGTACCACATTCAAGCCGTGCGCGATAAAGAGATAGGTAAGTCCGAGCTCCTTCTGCAGCTTCATCAGCAGGTTCAGCACTTGAGACTGAACCGATACATCCAGTGCCGAGACGGCCTCATCCGCTACGATAAAGTTCGGATTCAGCGCGATCGCCCGGGCGATGCCGACCCGTTGACGCTGACCGCCAGAGAACTCATGTGGATATCGGTTTCGTCTTGATGGATCCAATCCGACCAGTTCCATCAATTCCACTACACGCTTATCGATGTCACTGGAAGGCACTTTATTGTGCACACGCAGCGGCTCTCCTATGATGTCTCGGATATGAATACGAGGATTCAAGGAGCCAAAGGGATCCTGGAATATAATTTGCATATCTTGTCGCATCAGTCGCAGCTGCTTCGTATTCATATTTTGGATTTGCTTTCCATCATAAAACACAGCTCCGCTTGTTGGCTTCTGTAATTGAAGAATAGCTCTGCCTAGCGTTGATTTGCCGCAGCCCGATTCGCCAACGAGACCGAACGTTTCCCCTTTGTTAATGCTAAAGGTAACATCATCTACAGCCTTAACATGACCAACCACGCGGTTGAAGAGACCCGTCTTGATCGGGAAGTACTTCTTCAAGTTGCGAACTTCAATCAATGACTCCTTCATCATGTGCGCTTCACCTCGGATTGTCCGTCATTATTGCTGTCATACAGCCAACATGCCACCTGATGATTGCTTCTGAATTCGGCAAGCGAAGGCTCACTATGACGGCATTTCTCCTCCGCCTTCGCACATCGCGGATTGAAGCGACAACCCACAGGCAAATTGTTAATTCCCGGAATCGTCCCTGGAATCGTATATAGCGCCTCGCCTCTGGCTCCTTCTAATCCCGGGATCGATTTTAAGAGACCTACTGTATAAGGGTGGGAAGGATGATCGAATATCTCTTCTACGCTTCCTTCCTCCACAATTTTGCCGGCATACATAACCGCGATACGGTCAGCCATTTCCGCAGCTACGCCCATATCATGGGTAATCAGCACAATCGCCATGCCGAGCTCCTGCTGAAGGCGCTGCAGCAGATCAAGAATTTGTGCCTGAACCGTTACATCCAGCGCGGTAGTCGGCTCATCTGCAATAAGCAGCTCTGGCTTACATATAAGTGCCATCGCGATAACGACACGCTGCCGCATACCGCCTGACATCTCGTGCGGATATTGCTTCGCACGCATTTCCGGATCAGGAATTCCAACCATGCGCAGCATTTCAATCGCCCGATCCCATGCTGCCTTCTTGCTTATTTCCGAATGAAGCTGCAAGCTTTCCGCAATTTGATCCCCTATTGTAAATACCGGGTTAAGCGCCGACATCGGATCCTGGAAGATCATCGCGATTTGCTCACCGCGGACCTTTATCATTTCTTTTTGCGATTTGCTTGTTAGATCTACACCATTGTAGTGAATGCTGCCTTCAAAAATGGTTCCGCCTGCATAGTCGATCAATCGCATAATCGACATTGAGGCAACACTCTTACCACTTCCGGATTCCCCTACGATACACAGTGTCTTGCCCTTTTCCACGCTAAGAGATATTCGATCTGTTGCCTTCGCAATGCCCTGTGTTGTCACAAATCCTGTGGTCAGATTTTGGACTTCAAGAAGTTTTCCCGCCATTGCTGCACCCTCCTACGTGGAATTTTCTCTTTCTTGCGCGGGTCAAATGCATCACGGATGCCGTCCCCAATAAAATTGACCGCCAGCACAACAATAAAAATACATGCTCCAGGATAAAGCGCTTGCGTCGGATCGACAAGCATAAATTGCTGTGCGTTGCTAAGCATCAATCCCCAGCTCGTATCAGGCAGCTGTACCCCTAAACCGAGATAAGATAATCCTGACTCAGCAAGGATTGCCCCGCCTACCATTAAGGTAGCGTTTACGATAATAGGAGCCGTGGCATTGCGAAGCAAATGCCTGCCGATAATCCCCCAACTGGACACACCGATCGCCTTTGCCGCCTCCACATATTGCATCTCACGCAGTTGCAGGAATGTTCCCCTTACAAGTCTTGCCGAGCCCATCCAGCTTGTAAAGCTCAGAATTAATATCATGTAGCTGAACTTCGCGCCGAAGATGGCGAGTACCAAGATGTTCAGGAACAAGGTTGGAGTAGAGTTCATAACGTCAACAAATCTCATGAAAATCGTATCGATCCATCCGCCGAAATATCCGGAAATCGAGCCGATGATCGTACCGATGACAACAGAGATAAATGCAACAGAAAAGCCGACTGATAACGACACTTGACTGCTATAGATAAGCCGTGACAAGATGTCTCTTCCTAATTCATCCGTTCCAAGTGGATGACCAGGACTGCCCGATGGCAAACTTGACTTCAGCATATCGATCGCTGCTGGGTCATATGGGGCAATATATTTGGCAAATACAGCAATGGCGACAAAGAATAATAGGACGATGGCTCCAACCACTGCAAATGGATTGCTCATAAATTTCTTCCATGCCATTAAAGTCATACTTGTCGGCTTCTCCGACTTATGAGGGCCTATCTCACGGGTCTTATCCGGTTCGAGCTGAGCATCCTGCAAACTCGCTGTACTCATGACGACACGCCCCCTCTGCCCAATTGTACGCGCGGATCAACAATGGCATACAGAATGTCCGCAATCAAGTTACCAATAACGACGATAACCGCTGTAATAAGAGTAATCGCCATGAGAACTGAATACTCCCGTGACACCGCCATATCTACGAACAGCCGCCCCATTCCCGGCCAGTTAAACACACTCTCCGTAATGGTTGCTCCCGCAATGAGAATTGGCAGATCCAAGCCAAGAATTGTGATGATCGGGATGAGTGCATTCCGCAGAGCATGACGGGCAATGACTCTTCTCTCCTTCATCCCCTTCGCTCTCGCTGTTCGAATGTAGTCCTGTCCTAGCACCTCAAGCATACTGGATCGGGAATATTTCACATAAGAAGCCAAGAAACCTAATGTAAGAACCGTTACAGGCAGAATAAGATGCATGAATAAATCCTGAATATCGCCCTCTTTCCCCATCGAATACATGTCGGATAAGGGCAGCCAGTCCAACTTAATAGAAAAATAACTCTGCAATAGAATACCGAACCAGAATGTCGGCATTGCAAACCCAACATAAGAGATTAATGAAGCTGTCTGATCGGATAATCCATACTCTCTCGTACTATTGTATATCCCCCAGGGAATCGCAATGATTAAGGAGAGCAGCCATGCAACGCTCATCAGAACAACAGTATTCTTCACTGTCGGCCAGAGTATATCACCTACTGGAAGGTTATTCTTGAAGGTTTTCCCCAAATCACCCTTCATCAGGCCGCCCACCCAGCGGATATATTGAATATGAATTGGCTTGTCCAAGCCAAGATTTTTCGCTTGTATTTTACCCGCTTCCTGAGACAGTCCCGGCGACAGAAAGATTTGCGTCGGACCTCCTGGTGCTGCATGAATGAGTCCAAAGGTAACAATGGAGATCAAAAACAGCACTAAGAGTGACTGTAGTATACGGCGGATCAGGTACTCCGTCATAGGAAATCCTCCTAATTCGTATCGTGTGAGTTCATGTATAAGCACGTCCATATAAAAGAGGAAGGGGCAAGCAACCCCCTCCCCTCATCATACATATTCAAACTGTGCTGGGTATCTTATTCTACCCACCAGTTGATCATGCGGAACATGTATCCATATGCGAGTCCTGGTTCAGGTCTGTCTTCTTCCGCATATTTCACACGAGGGTTCAAGCCCTGTGGTGTACCATATTGATACAAGAATACATAAGGAAGATCCGTTGTGATTTCTTTACCGATCTCTGCGTAAACCTTCTTACGCTCGCTCTGATCAGCGACAGAGTAGCCTTTTACCCACAATTGATCGACTTTTTCATTTTTATACCAACCCGAGTTTTGGTTCGGCGGGAAGAACTTCGAGGAGAGAATGCTCTCCGCGTTCGGATCCGGATCATTTAATGACCATGCCGCCAAAACTGCTTGATATTTTCCTGGATTAATGTTCTGCTCTTGCCAAGCAGCGAAGTCAATGCCTCTAGGCTTTACTTCAATTCCGATATCTTTCAAGTTCTGTTGGATAACAGCAGCAACCTGTTCACGGCGGCTGTTCCCTGTATTGTATTGAAGTTCGAAGGAGAATTTGACGCCGTTCTTCTCCAAAATGCCGTCATTGTTAGCCTTCCAGCCGTCTTCAGCCAGCAGCTTCTTCGCCAATTCCACATCATAGTTATAAACTACTGCAGTTTCAACTGGATCAGCCCATGAGCCAGGCAAGAATGGCGAGTTCATCAACTTACCTGTTCCCTTAAGGATACTGTCGACCATGCCCTGGCGATTAAGCGCATGAGCAATCGCTTGTCTTGTCTTCTGTCCAGCAAAGAAGCTTTCTTTATTATCGAAGTTCATTTTGTTAAAGTTGAAGCCCATGTATTCGTAGAGTGGTCCTGGTGCCAAGATGACTTTGAGGTTGTCGCGAGCTTGAACAGCTGCGAGTTGAGTGACTGGAATCGCGGATACGGAGTCAATATCTCCCTTGATGAGAGCTTGCACTTCTGTATTTTGATCTGCGTAGATTTTGTAGATGACTTTCTGGATGTGAGGTTTCTTCGCTCCCCAGTAATTCGGGTCTGCTTCCATGCTATGATATTGCTTTTGCTTCCATTCTACCCATTTCCAAGGACCGTTCGTTACAGTCTGCTCTGGCTTGGAACCGTATGAATGCTTCTTCAATTCTGTAATCGGAACGTCCTTCAAGATGTGATATGGCACTGGTTGAAGTCTAAGAGAGTAGAGGAATGGGGCATATACTTGCTTTAACTTGATCTGAACAGTGTGCTCATCGACCTTCGTTACCGATTCAACATGTTCGAACTGGCTAATTGCTGGGGAGCCTGCTTCTGGGTTGCGGACTGTATTAATGGTAAAGATGATATCATCGGCTGTTACGGGTTGACCGTCGCTCCATTTGGCTTCTGGCTTCAATTTTACCGTGTAGGTCTTCGAGTCTTCACTGATTTGAGGAGGTTCAGCGGCGAGAGACCAAGGCTCAACGACTACGTTCGCTTGACGGTCAAGGTCATACAGACTGGCAAAAATCAAGTTGATTACGTCACCTGAGGAAGTGTCACTCGTGAAGATTGGACTTGTCGATACGATATCCGAGAAGGTCCCTAACGTGATTGTACCTCCATCTTTCGGGGTCTGAGCCGTATTCTCCTTCGCTGGCTCTTCCGTTTTCGCTGGTTCGGTATTTTTGGGCTCATCCTTCGGCGGATTCGTCGTTGTGCTTGAACCACCGCACGCTGATAACAGCGATCCCATTAGTACCAAGAGCAGCATAAATGACATCCATTTCTTTTTTGCCACATAATTCCCCTCTCTCATTTTCGATTTTTTTGTGAAGGATATATTTTCCTAGACATTGTATCATTTGAATCAGACTACAGGTAGTAAAATGATGGAAAATATTTATAATTCGCAATTATATTTTTCATTTTACTGATTACTTTCTTTAAAAAGACTATTATAGAAAGAAAAAAGAGGCGATATTCGCCCCTTTACCACTTTACCCCAATAAATTAACCTATGGTATATGGGATACGCACGCCAATCTTCCGCGATCCCATTCACTCGTATCCTAGCGCTGGATGCTGACAATTCTCTCCGTTCCATTCCATGTGACGCTGGCCCCTATGGATTCGGCAATTGCTCGAACAGGTACATAGGCACTGCCATTCAGAATGATGCTATTTGGCTGAGAAATATTGTTGAGATACGCGACCTTCTTCGTATTGTCCCATCCAACAGAAAGACCCAATGCTGACGCTATATCACGAATCGGACCGTATACGACATTTCCCTTCATTATTCCCTGCGCTGCTTCTTGTCCATTGACTAGAATGCGAATTCCATTTTGAAATTGCTGTACTTGCCCCTTAATTAAAATAATGAACTGGCTCCAGTACGGGAGAATTTGCGAAGGGCACTGCTTGCCTGACCATTTCTTATGCGGGACAACTTGATCGATCGTAAGCTTATAGCGCAAAATCAGTGTTGCCACGAGCCACGCTGCGTTATTCCAAGCCACATCTTGATTCATGCCCGTATACATGCATACCTCAATAGCAATGCTTGTCGTGTTGCCAGGCCCATTGCCATCGCCCGCGTGCCATCCCTCCTCATTATCACGCAGATGCTGATAAATATCCTTGTCATCCACCGTATAGTGCCATGATGCTTGTCTCCCACCGCTTCCATCTAACAAGTAGCGCGCGTGCGATTCCGCTGTTCCGCTTGTATTGTCCGTGTTGTGGATCGTAATCCACTGAGGTGTCATAGGCTTGCTCGGCTTGTTCGGACTGCCATCTGGAATCAGACGTTGTTGAATGGCGATGCTCATGGTTCATCATCTCGCTTCTGCATAATGTGTTGCTCCTAGAAGACTTGCCATGCATGCTGCGAGAGCTGATCTATCACCAAAAAGCGTTCAAAGGAGTTGAACGCCGCTTGGATCATTGCCACATTTGGATTGTATATAGGAGAATCACCCTAAGTTAGAAATGCCGTCGCAAATCTTCTATAGTAAAGCATACGTACTTTCATAGAAGTTTGGCTCTGGCAATTGTCCGGCTGATATAGCTTGTTTTCTCTTGTTATGTATTAGGCTAGTTGTTCACAACATTACTATTTCGGTTCACAAATTATAATCAATATAAAATTTTCTGCTGATTCATCCATACATGCGGCTTGTAGCTTGTCCGAGACACATTACAATAAACAGCTTTAAGTTCTTCTGCTGCTAACGCCGACAAGGCCATTTGTACTAAGGCCTATCATCACTCCTTCATATTAATGTCGAATCGATAGAAAATAGGTTAGAAATTGAATGTGTATTCCCAGTTTATAGTGAAATAAACATTAAATAAGTTCGCCCCAGAAATGGAAGATGGTACAATTGACTCATAGAATCGAATAAGTCTAGCGACTTGCTTCGGCGCTACTCTCCCTTTTCAAGGGAATAACGAAAGGAAGATGCACGCTTGAAGAAATTAGCTATCATTTTACTAATCGCCTCCAGCTTCATGATGCTCACTGCTTGCAGTGGAAAAGACGCAAGTGCTCCGAAAGAATCAGCTGTTGAGCAGCAGAAACTAAAAGAAGAGAATGAAAAATTAAAAGCAGAAGCCGACAAATTAAAAAAAGAAAAGGCAGATAAAGAAGCAGCAGAAAAAAAAGCTGCTGAGGAAGCAGCTCTAGCCGCAGAAACGGAACAGTCTGAGGCCAATACAACTTGGAACGTAACCGATGTAGATGCGGAGACAAATGGAAATATAGAGTTTGCAGCGGACTTGCTGCTGACTGGCAAGAAGCTTCCAGCATCCGGGAAAGCTGTACCCGCTAAGGTACATAAGACTCCATGGGATTATTATGGGAAATTAGTAAAATTCACTGGTGTAGTGAGCTTAGTCACCGATTATCCACCTAGCGATGAAGTTCCTCTTCGTTCGGAGATTATTATTGTCACCGAAGATGAAGTCATTGTTGACTTTTTGAGTCTTGTTCCAAGCGGAGATATCGAAGTTGGCGACGAGGTTACGATTTCTGGGCTAGTAACGGGACGGATGGAAGTTGATAACAAGGTTGGCGGGACGTTCACCCACCTCATAGTAGTCACCAATGAAGTTCCAAATTAATTATAGATCATGATATCGATTTATGCGCCCGTAGCTGTCCTACGGGTTTTTTCCTGTAATCGAAATCAGTCATCTCACAAAGGAAGTTACATGATAGGAGAAAACAGAAATGGATGACAAGTGGATCCTTGAGCAATCGGAGTCTACAGCCAATGGAAGATTCCTTTCTTCCAGCATTGTAGTTATCTCTATACTTGCAACCTGCTGTGCAATCGCCATATCTATCTACGCATGGGTACACAGCAATAATGTCAACGAAGCCACAGAGAAGCTGCAGCAATCCTTCTCTAAATTGCAAGCGGACTATGAGGAACTAAAAAGAGACAACAGCAAACAGGGATTTACGATCAATCAACTGCAGAACAATCTCTTGTATGCAAATATTCAACATGACATGGAGGAAAACGTCGTATCCGATCATTTGATATTGGATAAAATCTACTTCGACGATATCGTCTATCGCAAAGGAACGAGCGGCACGACCATAGACGTTCGCACTCAGCCCGAATTTAATAATAAATATGCGGGGTCTGGGAAGTTCACTTTATCTGATAAGGAATTGAACAATGTTGTAACCACGTTCATGCAAGCAGCGCGAGATCAATATGAGTGGTGTCTGGAAATGTACAGCATGGATGCCGTTGCACCAGAATGGAATGAGCTTACGCATACCATTACGATCCACAACTATGATCTTGGAACCTATCATAATGGTGTGTTTACGCCTGTTAAGAAATAGTATCTTTGAGCTTAGGTAAAACACCGCTAGCTTCTGCAATCCGCTGAACTGAGAAATCAGGTCATTCAAAAAAGAGAGAGTCAACGAGAAATGCTATTCGATGACCCTCTCTTTTATTAATTCTGTTAAGATTGATAAAGTATCATTTATGCATGTTACTGAAACAATTTAGGCTCTGCGAGTGCTGCCCACGTAGACTCGAAAACATTTCCTGGTTCCGCCACAATTTGAAGCTTAAGTACCCCACTCACATCAATTTTTACAGGATTAGGGTTATCTCCGCCCTTTACATTTTCAAACAAAGCCAATTCTGTCCCATCACCAATAAAGCGATAGGTAACCACTCTATTCGAATTTTTCGTTTCATCATCTACGCCAATAAAAGTTGATAGCTTTTTATACTTTCCATTTAAGTTATAGTCAATAGAGGTACTTTTGTTGTTCATAAAGCTAAGATTAAAAACAATTCCTTTTTGGAATTTATCTCCTGCAATTTCAATTTTATTGCTGTAAGGGTTTTGATTAAAATGAACGCTTGAACCACTAGGGCCATCCGTTCTTGCATAATTTTCATCAGATAAATATTTAAACGAACCTTCTTTTTTACCAACCCAGGCTGTTTTATTTTTCCCGTCATACGAAAATTCTTTCCCCGAAGCGTCAGCAACGAATTTCACTGGAGCATATAGCTGCCCTTTATAGAGAATCGCATTATCTGTGCTAACTTTCTGAACACCATCAAACATATACTTTATGTTTTCAAACGAGACTTCAATTTTTGCCGTGCTAGCAGCAAATGCCGCTGTACCAAATAGCAGACCCCCAATTACTACTCCCATTAGTAGGCCTTTTAGTTTCTCCTTCATCATTCAGTTCTCCCCTGTTTATGTTTTTAGCATGTAATGACCAATCACATAACTTCGATATATACCACTATATTCCTGCATATTCTCCCAAAATATCTACCTATTTTGTCAAATAGAGTATTACTACATAACTTAATAAAATAAAAAACGTATTGCCACTTATGCGACGAAGAGAGCGTAAAATATCTTGTGTAAATAG